>NZ_JAJBNQ010000011.1:0-108461 GCF_020538025.1 Blautia sp. MSK17_66 | reverse complement strand
TGTAGATACTTGGCTCAATAGAGCCATTGAGCAAGAAGCCCCCACTTCAAAATCTATGATTTAAGTGGTAGGAGCATATCACGATTCGATAGGAACCGTTATGACAGCACTGTGCGATTTCACGAAGAATTCGGATGCACTGCTCGATATTTAACGGATGATAGAATGTTGGTGGAATCTCTTCAAACAAACCTTCTTGCAGAAAACGGGTCATTCCATATTCTGTAAAATAGATAATAAATTTTCCATCATTGACTAGCTGTATATTATTGCTGAACAAAGCGTCTGCCATAGCTATAACAGAATCTGCCCCAGGAATGTCATAATTAAAAATATCTTTCAGCAAATCCAGACGTAAAAACGGGAGAATGCATGCTTCAGGCTGAGTAGAAATAATCAGATCGGCAGAAGCTCTTGTATTAGCAACAAATTGAAAAAGGGATGGCAGATCATCTGCAATAATCGGAAAAGTTTGAAAGGCAGGCTGACAAAGATCCCGATGCGAATGAAAAAGATTCCACAATGCCTGCAGAATATCCGGATCCTGGTATAGAATTCCCGTCTGGTAATCAGAAGAACATGTGATGGCAAATTCCGAGGTCAAAATCATATATGGCAGAGCAGAGAGATTCTGCAAATGTGAAATTTCATTTGTATAAAAACAATGAATATGATAATCCAGCTTATTCATATAAATCGGAAACAGATTTCGCAGGTAATAAAGTTCATAAAGCTCATGTGCGTCTGTAAACTGTGCGGTACGGTTCAGACTGAAAATATGATCGCTCTGTAATGAACCGGCAGGCTGGATCGTAGACAGCAGATGCAGCAGAAACGGATAGTCAGGTTGAAGGAAAAGAGCAATCTGTCCATTTGGTTTGGCTGCCTCTGATAATAAAATCTGGTGAACAGAAGAATCTATTGCCTGTCTGGAATTCAGCAGAAGACAGTTCTGGCTAGGAGAAAAATCCTCCTTTAAATCAGGCGCAGAAGTCGCCAGATTATAGGATGGCTGAGAGGATCTGTTTGGAAAATCAGACAAAAACTGGTAAAAAGTAACAGAAAATTCGTCCACAAATTGTGCCCCATCTTGTGATATGGTTGGAATTTTCTTGAAATTATTTATTATATTAATAATTTTGTGATTTTACATAAACGAGATATAAAAAAGAACAAAGAGAGGGAAAAAATATTTATGAAGGAGATGGAACGGAGTATGAAGATCAAAAACAAATTTAAAAACAGCTTTAAAAAACAAATTTGCAATATGCTATGATAAACTAAAAGTACCATAAAATAAGGAGGAGCAATGAGGATGAAAACCACAAAACAGACAGTGCTGAAAAAGAAAGCAAAACAGTTGTGCTGTATTTTGCTGGCGGCTATTTTGTGCATTGGAATGACAGTACCGGTCATGGCTGCGTCATCAAAGTATAATGCAGCAGTATCAAGCTACAAGAAGTACATGAGAGGCAAACGCGGCAGTTATAAGATTGTAGATGTCGATGGAAATGGAATCCCGGAACTGCTCATGCATAACAGTTCAGCAGGAATCAATGAAGTCCGAACCTACAATCCCAAAACAAGAAAAAATGTACGGGTAGGTTCTATCGGATATGGAAAGGGATACAACCTGCCGATCAAGTATTCCAGAAGCTGCCATACTGTAATGGTCTGCAATGCGAATACAGGTGGAAGTGAGTATTACATCTACAAGATTAAAGGCACCAAAGCTACGAGAGTAGTAAGGGCCGAACGTTTTAATGGTAAATTTAAGAGTGGATATGCGATCAATGGAAGGAAAGTAGGCTATTCTACTTATAATAGGACCATTAACAGATACATGAAGAATGCGAAGACAGTTCGTTCAAGCGGATATTGATGCGGCGCGATTATGAAAAAGGAAAAAGAAGAAGTATTTTAAAAGAAAAATATTATAAAGCAGGAAGATAAAATGTATTTTTTTAAGATGACGATATTGAAAATCTCTTTCAAAAATAAAAAACTATCCATAAAAAAACTGTCCACTAATTATGCCACATCTTGTAACACGGACAGGAATTTTCTAAAATAGATAAGATAGTACAAAATATTAGAGATTTTGTAAAAAAGGAGTAGTCATCTATGAATATATTTATAATATTACTGATTGCCGTAGTTATTATTATGGTAATATTTTATTTAATAAAGAGAGGCTGTGGTCGAAGAAAATTAATTACAAAGCGCATAAAGATAAAAAGAAAAGTAGTAAAGAGTAAAAATGTTGAATGGTATATTGCCGAATGCCAAAACGGAGAAAGATTGAAACTTAAGAATCCACGGGCATCAACATTGCTGATTTCAATAGGCGATATAGGCATTGTTTCATATAGAGGAAAAGTAATTCAATCATTTATGCGACAGTCGATATATGGCAAAGTGTCTGGATAAAGAGATTCTTATGTTTTTAAAATTGTTTGGCGGAGGCGCTTGACATACTGCAAAACAAGTGTTATATTACAAATAGAACAAAAAGACAAGGGCAGGGGATGCGGGAGTTTACGACCGCATCTTCTTTTCTATACAAATATAACCGGAGGTGGCAGTTATGGCTAAGAGAGATTATTATGAAGTTCTTGGAATCGGTAAGAATGCCGATGCGAAGGAAATCAAAAAAGCATACAGAAAACTTGCAAAGAAATATCATCCGGATATGAACCCGGGGGATAAGAATGCGGAACAGAAGTTTAAAGAGATCACAGAGGCATATAATATCTTAAGTGATGATGAGAAGAAGAAACTGTACGATCAGTATGGCTTCGCAGCCTTTGAGGAAGGTGCAGGTGCCGGCGGTGCTTATGGCGGAGGTCAGGGCTTTCATGGCCAGGGCGGTTTTGATGGCAGTGGTTTTGGTGGTTTTAACTTTCATCAGGATGGTAATGGCGGCTATCGTGAATACCATTTCGAAAATGGAAACATGGACGATATGGGAGATATTTTCGGAGACATTTTTGGAAATATGTTCCACGGTAAGGGCAGCAGTCAGAGCAGTGGCTTCGGAGGTCAGAGTTTCCACAGACAGAGCGGTTTTGGAGGTGGCTTCGGCGGGAGAAGTGCTCAGGCGAAAGGCAGTGATCTGCGGTCTGAAGTAAGTGTCAGCTTCGAGGAGGCAGCATTTGGCTGTGACAGAATGCTGAGACTGTCTGATCCATCCGGAAATGGTGCGGTTCAGACACTTAAGGTACATGTCCCGGCGGGCATCGAGGATGGCAAGAGCATCCGGCTGAAAGGAAAAGGAAATCCGGGATTCAATGGCGGTCCGGCAGGGGATCTTCTTCTGAAGGTCAATGTAACATCGAAACCTGGCTTTGAGCGTAAAGGAATGGATATTTACACAACAGCAAATATTCCATTTACAACAGCCGTATTTGGCGGTGAGGCGAAGGTGTCTACTCTGTACGGTGATGTAATCTGTAAGATTCCGGAGGGAACACAGTCCGGACGCAAGATCCGTTTGAGAGGTAAAGGTATTGTGTCTATGAAAGATTCCGCCATACATGGAGATCAGTACGTGACCGTACAGATTCAGGTACCGCAGAATTTAAGTCCTGAGGCAAAGGAGAAGCTGAGAGAATTCCAGCAGGTCTTGTGTAAGGATACACAGAGGAAGAGAGGAAGTGCAGCATAAAAGCACTTCCTCTTTTGCGTCCGAAGAAAACAAAAGAATTTCTTATTTTTATCTTATCTTTATGCAAAGAGATGGTGAATTTTTTGTAAAATCATTTATTTTGGGTATTTTGTGGATTGATTAAATCTTGTGAATGGGTATATTATTACCTACAGATAAATGAAACGAGAACTAAGTGACTGAAAATTATCTCCTGGCACAGGCCAGCGTTTTTGGAAAGGTGATATTTTGGATTATCTGAAGAAATCAAAACATTTATGGATGATTCCGTTGTATGGAGTTTTTTATATGTTGTCCTTTACGCTTGTAGAGAAAAGTGAAGCGAGGATACATATCATCCATTCCCTGGCAGATGACAGGATTCCATTCTGCCCGTATTTTATTATTCCATATGTGCTGTGGTATTTTTTCCTGATTGGCACAATCGCTTATTTTGCACTGTTCTGTTCGAGCAAGAAGGAATATTATCAGTATATTGGCACTCTGGCAGTGGGAATGACTCTTTTTATCCTTGTCTCCTACGTGTATCCGAACGGACAGAATCTTCGTCCGGATCTGAGCGGGGAGAGCGGAGTTTTTGTTTCGGCAGTGCGATATCTGTACAAAATAGATACACCGACGAATATTTTTCCAAGCATCCATGTATTTAACTCTGTGGCAAGCTGCATAGCACTTTTTCAGAATGAGCGATGCAGGAAAAACAGGCTGTTTACTGCAGCTCAGACGGTCCTGACAGTTTCGATTGTTCTGGCAACGATGTTTTTGAAACAGCACTGTGTCTCAGATGTAATGACTGCACTGATCCTGAATATTCTGTGTTATCAGCTTTTCTATCGTGTGATTCCGGCTCGACAAGAGAAACTGGCGGAGATTTTTACGCGTAAGGAAATCCTTACAGTACCGAATCTTCTGAGTTTTATCAGACTTGGGCTTGCAGTACTTTTCCTTGGTATCTGTGAGAGACATGGAATGAGAGGAAACAGGCCGGTTCTGACTATGATCATTATGGTAGCTGCAGCGACCGATTTTCTGGATGGAAGAATCGCGAGAGCCTTTCATCAGGTCAGCAAGATCGGCAGGATCCTTGATCCGCTGGCAGACAAGGCGATGCAGGCAGTGATGCTGGCGTGTCTGATGTCGCGTTATCCGCTGGTAAAGCTGGTTCTGATCCTGTTTGTGGTGAAGGAAACCTATATGCTTGTGATGGGCTGGAAGGTCATGATGGAGACAGAAGCGACAGGAGAAGCACAGTGGCATGGAAAGTTGAATACCGCAGTTTCTTATGTGGTCGTCATGGTTCTGACGGCGGGAGTGAGACTTCCGTACTCGACGGCAAACGTACTGATCGGAGCATGTGCGGTATGTATGGCAATGTCCTTTGCGATGTATGCATCTGAATTTCGTCAGATATTGGAGCGCAAAAATAGTCTGATGGGACCGAAGATTCGCAGAAATTCTGATGGCAGAGACTGGATATGATCTATAAATGATAAACGGGCAAATCCCTGGATATAACAAAGGGATCTGCCCGTTTTTGGGCTTTAAGAATGGTTTTCGATTTCGCGAAGCAGAGACTTTCGTTTTTCCTGGAACATCAGCTGCTCACTGTAATGAAAATAGGGTTCGCATCCGAAGGTGCTGATAAACTGTACTGCTTTTGGATTATGACCGAGATCAGAAGTAAGGAAAAGCAGTTCCGGTCCATCCTCGAAGGCTTCGCTTGCAAAACGATAGCCATGCTCCAGCGCAAGCGAAGTGCGAGCGGCAGCGGTTTTGCGGCTGTCAACGGCATCGATTAAGGCATCCCGGAGAATATCAAGAACAGTGTCAGTGGATGCAGCCCGTTCTCTGCGTGTCTCGATCAGGCAGTTTTCCAGGATTTCTGTGATCTGATCGGCCTGATCGTATTCTTCAGATGAGATAAGATGATTTTCCACTCTGACTTTCAGTGCCTGTTTTCGCTGTGAAATGATCTCATCCAGAGTCTCTCCTCGAAGCAGGGTAGTGCGGATCTGTTTCAGTGTTTCATGAAGTGTAGTTGTGAACTGGTCTTCTTTCTGGAATTTCTGGAAAAAACTGTTCCATCCATCAAGAAGGAGACCTGCGACAGAGATTTTTTCATCACTGGAGGCCTGCTGCACGAGATTGCAGCGATTCTGGAATTCCTCTTCGGACAGACGCCCGGAGAGGAGCTGTGGAATCTGGTAATCCTGACGGTATTTTGCATAGAGTGCATAATAGCCGGCAAAGTCTCTGGCAGCTTCCGGTTCCTGGAGATACTGCAGGATCAGAGAGGCGTCCGGCGAAAAACTAAGATCTTCATAGCCATATAGGATAGAAGACAGATCTTCCCAGCCTCGTGCTGTGACAAAATGTACGCCGGAAGCAGTATTTTCTACATGGTAGAATCTGTCGTTATGTAAACTTAAATAAGACAGGATTGCTGGATGGATCCCTTTTGCCCAGGCATATTCCTTCCATACGGCAAGATCCGGTTCCACATCAATCCGCTTTACACGGTCGAGAGTGACAATATCAAACTCTCTGGCTGATTTGTTGTATTCTATTGGATTTCCGGCGGCAACGATGATCCATCCCGCAGGAACAGGATGCGTACCGAAGGTTTTATTCTGAAGAAACTGGAGCATGGTAGGAACCAGGGTTTCTGAAACGCAGTTGATCTCATCGATAAACAGGATGCCTTCTTTACAGCCGGTTTTTTCTATGGTTTCATAGACGGAGGCAATGATTTCACTCATAGTGTATTCTGTGATGGAATATTCATGTCCCTGATAATTTCTTTTGACAATGATGGGAAGTCCTACAGCACTCTGGCGGGTGTGATGGGTGATGGTATAGGCGGTGAGGCCGATGCCGCATTCACGGGCAATCTGCTCCATGATGGCAGTCTTTCCGATTCCGGGAGGACCAATCAGAAGGACGGGACGCTGGCGGACGGAGGGCATGAGATACTGTCCGTGGGCATCCTTTCGGGTGTAGATCTGTATGGTATGCAGAATTTCTTCTTTGGCTTCTTTGATATTCATAACATGACCCTTTCAGCGGAGATTCAGGATTTTTCGGTATCAAGGTATAATCTTACAGCCCATGCGGGAACCTTCTGGTGCAGGGCTTTTTCTTTGTAAAAAACAAAAGCAGTCTCATAATCGGTGGGCTTTTCCGGGTAGATTCCGTCGCCGTCTGTGAAGTAGAGAAGACCTTTGAGGTTTTTCAGTTTCCTCTCGCTGCGAAGCTTTTCTATATAGTCAAAAACAGGTCGGAAATCGGTTCCGCTGCGTCCGTGGATTCTGAGATTTTTGAGATAATCCTTCCAGTCTTTTTCGCAGATAATGTGTGCCACGTCCTGTACAAAGCAGTCACATTGTATGATATAGAGGTTCATTTTGCGGAAAAAATTCTCCTGGTCACTGAGGATTCCATAGGTTTCTTCCATGAAACGTCGAACCGTGTCAGATGAGCAGGAACCGGAGGTATCGATCGCGATGACAAGTTCTTCCAGACGGGTCATCTCCTGATATTCCAGATATTCGATCAGGGGGATGTTTCCATAGTGTTCCAGTCCGTATATATAGGGAATATAGTCGAAACTCTGGGTGTCTGTATGGATTTCTTCCCGGTGGACGGCAAAGCGTCTGAGAAAACGATGAAAATCGTATTTACCTTTTTCTTCGACAGAAAGCTCCTCGGTTCGATTTCCGGGCGAACTGCCCCGGCCGCCATTTCCGTACAGACCCAGACTGGAGGCGCCTGACATGCCGGCGAGAGTCTTGTGGATTTTTTTCAGAAACTGATCCCGGTGGACATATTTCCAGAAGGCATGGTCATCCAGTGTGATGACTGAGTCTGATTCGGGAGCGGAGGCGGCAGGATCTGTCTGTTCGGAGATTTCTGATGCAGAAAATTCCTGATATATTTTCATTGAATCCCATTCTTTTTTTTCATTATACAAAATTCTTTGGACCGCAGTATCGCAGGCGAGATTCCAGAGTACAGGATCTGCCGGTATATCCATGACAGGATGAAGGAACAGACAGTGATACAGCATGTGCAGAAAAAGTTCCTCCAGTTCTGTGGCGGAGTTCTGAAAGCTTCGTATCACAAAATCAGGATTAAAATAGATAATGCTGCCGTCTGTTCCGGCGGTCTGGGTATCCTCAGATTCCTGAAAGGAAAAATCCCACAGGAGTTTCCGGAAAAATGGATATTTTACAGAGAGCTGTTCGCGTGTCAGCTCCCAGATTTTCTGATAGAGAGAATGTTTATCAAAGGACTCCATATGATATCACCGGGCATGGGAGTCAATCCTGGATGACTGATTCCTGTGCTGTCTCCTTATTATTTTTTATAGAGAAAACTCCCTGTCATGAAAGCCGAAGGAGTCTTTTTTTAACCGGAGCAGAAAGGTAAGGATTTCTGTCTGACCGGAGACGGAAGCTTCCTGAATAAACTGTTCCAGTGTGGGGGCAGTCAGTGAAGCGAAGCTGCATAATCTCCGGATCCGTTCGAGGTCACCGCTGTGGATTAGTTCTGTCATGGCAGGACGAAATCTTGTCCGCAGATAACTCTGGTAGCGCTCTTGCCAGTCAGGTTCGCTGACTTCTGCAAAACGTTTCAGGGCAATGGCAAGCTTCTGTTTCTCCTGCCCGGAAGATAGAAAAACCTGTTCATAATCCGTCATAAAATTCTCCTTGTCTGCGATAAATATAAGTTAAGTGTAACACTTTTGAGATGGTTGTCAATGATTGAGAAATAGAGTATAATCACGATAGAAAACAAGTTGCTGTGAACGGAGTGAACAGTAACAACTTAAGCCATTGCCTCGGCAAGTAAGTGGCGAACAAAAAAACGTATTTGGAGGTAACTATGGAGAATGTATTTATTATGGATCATCCTCTGATCCAGCACAAAATATCCATGCTTCGAAACAAAAACACAGGGACAAATGAATTTCGTAAGCTGATTGAGGAAATCGCGGTGCTGATGGGATATGAGGCACTGAGAGATCTTCCGCTGGAGGATGTAGAGGTTGAGACACCGATCGAAACCTGTATGTCACCTATGATCGCAGGTGAGAAGCTGGCGATCGTACCGGTACTTCGTGCAGGTCTTGGTATGGTGAATGGCATTACCACACTGGTTCCTTTTGCAAAGATCGGTCATATCGGGCTTTACAGAGATCCGGAGACCCATGAACCGCATGAATATTTCTGTAAGCTGCCGGATCGGATCGAACAGAGACAGATTATTGTGACGGATCCGATGCTCGCAACTGGAGGATCTGCGGTAGATGCTGTCAGAATGATCAAGCAGCATGGCGGCAAAAAAATCAAATGTATGTTTGTTATTGCAGCACCGGAAGGCTTGGAGCGTCTTCACAGAGAACATCCGGATGTACAGATCTATGTGGGACATCTGGACCGTGAGCTGAATGATCACGCATATATCTGTCCGGGTCTTGGAGATGCCGGTGACCGTATTTTCGGTACTTTTTAGGCTGAGGTGTGAGAAATGACAAAGGAAGAACTGGCACTGGAAGTGATCGACAGACTTAAGAAAGAATATCCGGATGCAGGATGTACGCTGGACTATGACCAGGCATGGAAACTGCTTGTGAGTGTGAGACTGGCTGCCCAGTGTACGGATGCAAGAGTGAATGTGGTTGTGGAGGATCTTTATGCAAAGTATCCGGATGTGGCATCTCTGGCAAAGGCAGAACCGGAGGAGATTGAGGCGATCGTCCGTCCGTGTGGCCTTGGCAGGAGCAAAGCAAGGGACATCAGTGCATGCATGAGGATTCTTCACGAGAACTACAATGACAATATTCCGACAACCTTTGAGGAGCTTCTGAAGCTTCCGGGGGTGGGACGCAAAAGTGCGAATCTGATCATGGGGGATGTTTTTGGCAAGCCGGCAATTGTGACGGATACACATTGCATTCGTCTGTGTAACAGAATCGGTCTGGTTGACGGAATCAAGGATCCGAAGAAGGTGGAAATGGCGTTATGGAAGATCATTCCTCCGGAAGAGGGAAGTGACTTTTGCCATCGCCTTGTCTATCATGGGCGTGAAGTCTGTACGGCACGGACGAAGCCATATTGTGACAAATGTTGTCTGGAGGATATTTGCCAGAAAAATATTTGATATTAGAAGAAGCGCGGAAGTGCTTCATGAATACTTCAGGCTCCTCATATGACGAGGGGCCTGTTTTGAAAGTAAATACGACAGAATTTAAAGGAGGAATCTGGTGTGAAATACGCAATCATCGGGGCAGGAGGAACCGGAGGGACTCTTGGATTTTATCTTACAGAAGCAGGAAAGGATGTAACTCTGATCGCGAGAGGCTGCCATCTTGAGGCGATGCAGAAACAGGGGCTTACCATGAGACAGCTCTGGGATGGAAAAGAAGAGACCATTCCTGTCAAAGCATGCCGGATGGAAGAATACACAGAGCAGCCGGACGTGATCCTGGTGTGTGTCAAGGGCTATTCCCTGACGGATCTGATCCCGGATATCCGCAGGATTGCCGGTCCGGAGACAGTAGTTCTTCCAATCCTGAATATTTATGGAACCGGCGGCAGATTACAGAAAGAATTTCCGGATCTCACCGTACCGGATGGATGCATCTATGTATCAGCGGCAATCGAGGAGCCGGGAGTGATCCTTCGCCATGGCAGGATCCTTCGAGTTGTTTTTGGTGCGCGGACTCCTTCTGAAGAAACCGAAAGCATGAGAGCGATTGCACGGGATATGTTATCCGAAAATCTGGAAGTGATTCTCTCACCGGATATCCGCAGAGATGCGATGGTGAAGTTTTCCTATGTATCACCGATCGGAACGGCAGGTTTATATTACAATGCTACGGCAGTTGATTTTCAGCAGGAAGGCGAGAAACGTGAGATGATCTGCGAACTGATGCGTGAAATCGTTAATTTGTCCCATGCAATGGGAATTGAATTTGAAGAAGACCTTGTGGAACGAAACCTCAAGATTCTTTCAAATCTCGCACCGGAATCCACAACATCCATGCAGAGAGATGTTATGGCCGGAAAGCAGTCTGAGATTGATGGACTTGTATATGAAGTCGTGCGCATGGGCAGAGAATATGGCGTGCCGATGTCGGAATATGAAAAAGCAGCTGTACAGTTTCAGAAACAGGGATTATAGTTATAAGAAAAGAGAAAAATTATGAGAAAGATGAAGCATATGGAGGATTCCCGCACGGAGAATACCTATCTCATCATGAATAAGCATATCAACGGTTACGGCAGACTCTTTGGCGGCGTTCTGATGCAGTGGATCGATGAGATGGCGGGGATCGTAGCGTACAGACATGCAGGGACGATCGTGACGACTGCCTGCGTGGATAATCTGAACTTTAAGGCAGGAGCCTATCTGGGAGATACCGTGGTTCTGATCGGGAAGCTGACTTATGTCGGCCGAACCTCCATGGAAGTACGGATCGATACCTATGTAGAAAGCCCTGACGGAACGCGTAAGGTCATCAACCGTGCCTATGAGGTTATGGTTGCATTGGATCAAAATGACAATAAGGTAGAAGTTCCCGGTCTGATCGTCGAGACAGAATCTGAAAAAGCCGAGTGGCTCGGAGCTCAGAAGCGCAATGCACTCCGAAAGGAAAGACGCATAGAAGGTTACTGATAGATCGTTACTTTGAACAGTTACATAAGATCATCAGCTCTGACAGAAAGGGAGAGGCATCCTATGGCAAAAAAAATCGGGATTATTTCAGACACGCATGGACTGTTAAGGCCGGAGATTCTGGAAATCCTCAAAACATGTGACTGCATTCTTCATGCGGGTGATGTGACCAGGCCGGAACTTCTTGATGAACTTCGCTGTCTTGCTTCTATTTATGTTGTACGGGGCAATAATGACGGAGAATGGGCGGCCGGGATCGCAAAGACCCTTCGTTTCAGGATTGAAGGAGTGGAGTTCTTTATGACACATAACAAAAAAGATGTGGCATGGGAGCTTGGCAGCACGCAGGTCGTGATTTTTGGTCATACCCATAGTTATTTTGAAAAAACGATCGATGGCAGACTATGGCTGAATCCGGGAAGCTGCGGAAGAAGCCGTTTCGGGCAGGACATCTCAATGGCAGTTATGACAGTCGAAAATGGCACATATCAGGTAGATAAAATTGTGTTCGCAGATAAATAGCAAACATATATTCGGAAATTTAAGTTCATCCCGTTTTATTGGACATTTAATATGAGATACTCTTTATATCGAAAAGATGTTCGGAAAATATGTTCAGAACAAATATTCGGAACTCTCGGACCATAATACGATATAAAGGGGATTTTACTATGATGAACACAGCAGAAACAGCAAAGAGACACTATGAGACAGAGAACAGAGAGAATCATACGGAGAGGAAGAAATTTTCCAATGCTATGGCGATGATACTCGGAATACTGGTAACGGTGGAGATCATGATCCTGGGTGCCATGGTCATGAAGATTGATGTGCATTCTGCTGACTGGATTGCGATGGCACTGGCTTTTGTGGTAGTATATTCCGGTGTAGTGGCAGCACTGACCGATAAATAAAAGCAGAATTAAAAGGATATTATATTACATGCCGAAATCATTTAACCAGAAACTCAAAATATTATACCTGATGGATGTATTGCTGGAGCGGACAGATGAGGAGCATCCCATAACTGCGAAGGACATGGCACAGTATCTCAGAGGGTACGGGATCAGTGTGGAGCGCAAGACGATCTACGATGATATCGAGGCACTGAGAATCTACGGACTTGATATCCGCAACCGCCGTGGGAAGGTTGGTGGATTTTATATAGCAAACCGTAAATTTCAGCTTCCGGAAGTGAAGTTTCTTATGGATGCAGTGCAGTCTTCGAGATTTGTAACACAGAAGAAATCCAGAGAACTGCTGCGCAAACTGGAGAGTCTTGTTGTCCCGGAAGCGGCCAAGAAGCTTCGGGAGCAGCTTTTTATCGAGCCAGGCAATAAGACAGTCAACGAGGAGATTTACAGCAATATCCAGACCATCTATGAGGGGATATCGAATAATCGGCAGATTCGGTTCCACTACTATGAATGGACTCTGTCCAGGGAGCTGAAGCCCAGGAAGAACGGTGAATGGTATCAGGTAAGCCCGTGGAAGATGATCTGGAAGAATGAGAATTATTATCTTCTCTGTCTGGATGAGAACAGTGGAGTGTTGAAGCATTACCGGGTGGATAAGATGATGCATGTGGAGGTCATTGAGAAACAGAAGAGAAACGGCGGTAATATTTTCAGAGATTTTGATCTTGGGAAATTTTCTTCCGGTACCTTTGGAATGTTCGGAGGCATGGAGAGAAGTGTGCGGATGGAGTTTGAGAATCAGTTTGTAGGGACTGTGCTGGATCATTTCGGACGGGATGTTATGCTGATCCCCAAGGATGAGAAGCATTTTTCCATGCAGGCACAGATCAAGGTTGGTACACAGTTTTTTGGCTGGCTTGCAGGACTTGGCAGCGGAGCTGTGATCGTATCACCGGATAATATCCGCAGGGAATATGTCGCATTTCTTAAAAAAACCCTTAGAAATTATGGAGAAAAATATGACGGTAAAATCTAAACTTTTAGGAATATTAGAACAGCAGAAAGGAGAAACTCTCTCTGGCGAGAAACTTGCTGAGGAACTTCACTGTACCAGAGCGGCCATCTGGAAGGCAGTGAAGGCTCTCAGGGAAGAAGGATATACAATAGAAGCAGGACAGAATAAGGGCTATATGCTGGTGAAGGACAGTCATCGTCTTTCCGTTGAGGCAATACGGCCTTTTTTAGTTTCACCAGAAGTTTATCTGAAGGTATATCAGGAAACAGATTCTACGAATCGTGCGGCGAAAGAAGCGGCAGTGACAGGAACTGCCGGTCATGGAGGCTGTGTGGTAGCAGGAAAGCAGACTGCAGGGCGGGGAAGGAGAGGCAGAAGCTTTTATTCTCCGGAGGAGGCAGGGCTGTATCTGAGTGTGATCCTTAAACCACAGGGAAGTTTAAGGGAGAGCCTTCTTCTCACCGCAGAGGCAGCTGTGGCGGTCTACAAGGCGGTTCTCAGGGTAACGGGAATCTCTCTTGATATTAAATGGGTCAACGATCTTTATTATCATGACAGGAAGGTCTGTGGCATTCTGACAGAGGCTGTTACAGATTTTGAGAGTGGGGAGATTGATTTTGCAGTGGTGGGGATCGGTCTGAACCTGTATGAAGCAGCTGAGGGATATCCATCTGAACTAAAGGGGATTGCAGGAGCACTTTATAAGGACAGGGAGGCAGCAGCAGAACTGGACCGCAACCGGCTGGCAGCAGAGATCATCAATTCTCTGCTTGAAGAGACCAGGGAACTACGGCTTCCGCCTGAATATATACAGCAAAATCTTGTCCCCGGAAGAGAGGTCCGGATCGTGGACGGGCAGGAAATACGTGAGGCGAAGGCCCTGGAAATCTGTCCGGATGGAAGGCTCAGAGTACAGGAAGCAGACGGCTCATTTTCGGTCTTATCTTATGGAGAAATATCACTTATAATATGAAGTTATATTTAATATAATTATGCAAAATGTATAAAATACGAAAAACTTCTTGTACAAAACAGTTAGAATGGATATTGACTTTTTTTTGACAAAGCGTAAAATAAAGGCATCAAATGACAGACCGGTATGACCAATATGTTGGTTCGGTCGGAGAAAAGGAGGGAGAAAGACGGGGAATTTATCAGCCACATTGGCAGAAGAGCTTGAGAGCAAGACATTGTTTACGATACCAGTGTTCGGCGGAATACCGATTGCAGAGAGCGTCGCGGTTACCTGGGTCATTATGGCCGTTCTGGTAATACTTTCTCTGATACTGGTTCGAAACCTTAAAGTCGAGAATCCAGGCAAAAAACAGCTTCTTCTGGAATCAGGAGTAAGTTTCCTCCAGGATTTCTTTGTGGGAATTCTGGGAGAAGAGGGAAAACGGTATGTCCCTTATCTGATGTCAACCGTAATTTTCATTGGAATAGCCAATATAGCAGGTGTGTTTGGGTTTACACCACCGACGAAGGACATGAATGTTACCATAGCATTGTCGCTTATGAGCATTATCCTGATTGAATATGCAGGATTTCATAAGAGAGGACTTAAGGGATTCCTTAAGAGCTTTGCAGAGCCTGTGCCGATCATGCTTCCGATCAATATTCTGGAGCTTGCGATCAGACCAACATCTCTGTGTATGCGATTATTTGGTAATGTCCTGGGAAGCTTTGTTGTAATGAAATTGCTTGAATTTATATGTCCGGCAATTCTTCCCATACCGTTCAGTCTGTATTTTGATTTCTTTGACGGATTCATACAGGCTTATGTATTTGTATTTTTAACATCCTTGTTCATCAAGGAAGCAATCGAGTAAGGCAAAAGAAAATTTGATATCTATTCAGGAGGAAAAAAGTATGTCAACATTAGTAGCAATCGGAGCAGCTATCGCAGTTCTTACAGGTATTGGAGCAGGTATTGGTATTGGTATCGCAACTTCCAAGGCAGTTGAAGCTATCGCAAGACAGCCGGAAGCAGAGAGCAAGATCAGCAAGAACCTGCTGTTAGGTTGTGCCCTTGCCGAGGCAACAGCTATTTACGGTTTCGTAATCGGACTTCTGATCATCATCATGCTGGGCTAATGATAAAGAACCGAAAAATACAGAGAGGCAGGTGGACCAGGTGATAAAAATTGACATCAACCTTGTCTTTACGATCATCAACCTGTTAGTTCTTTATTTATTGATGAAGAAGTTTTTATTCGGACCGATCATCAAAGTGATGGACGTAAGAAAGGCTATGATCGATCAGCAGTTTGCAGGAGCAAAGGAGCAGGAGGATCAGGCGAAGGCACTTAAGGAACAGTATGAGGGTGCGTTGAAATCCGCCAGAGAAGAATCCTTCCAGATTATGGAGCAGGCCAGAAAAGAAGCCAAAGCACAGGCAGACAAAACTGTGGAAGATACACAGGCAAAGGTATCTGCAATGCTTGCCAAAGCGCAGGAGGACATCAACACAGAGCGTGAGAATGCTATGCGTCAGATGAAAGATGATGTTGCCTCTCTTGCTATGGAAGCTGCCGGTAAAATTATTGGTAAAAACAGTGGAGCAGACCAGGATTTATCCTTGTATGACCAATTTATAGAAAAAGCAGGTGATCCAGATGACAGTGACCGCCGTTAATTATGCAAAAACTCTGTATGACCTTTCTGTTTCCAGAAAGGTCATACAGAATACAAAAGAAATATTCCGGGAGGTTCCTGAACTCGCACAGAGTCTGAAGAACCCATTGGTACCATTTGAGATCAAGGAAAAAGTGATCGACAGAGTGATCCCTGAGGAAATGAAGAGTTTCATCAAGGTCGTCTGCAAGCATCACAGAATTGATCTGATCGAGGAAATTTTTGAAGATTACGAAGAACTGTGCCGACAGCATGAGAAGACCATACACGCAGTCATGCGTTATGTAACAGCACCGAAGGATGCACAGCTTGATGGTATCAGAGCATTTTTATGCCGGGAATTTGGGGCGCAGAAAGCCGAAATAGAAATGATAGAAGATAAAAGCCTGATCGGAGGATTTGTCCTTCTGGCGGGCGGAAGCGAATATGACTGGAGCCTGCGGGGACGTTACCGCAAGCTGGAACAGAAATTGACCCGGAGGTGAACACGTTGAGTGCAATCAATCCAGATGAGATTATTTCCATTCTGAAAGAAGAAATAGAGAATTATGATGAAATCAGCCAGAACCAGGAAGTAGGAACGGTCATTTCCGTAGGAGATGGAATTGCAACTGTTTATGGAATTGATCACGCTATGTATGGCGAGGTTGTAGTATTTGAAAACGGACTCAAGGGAATGGTTCAGGATATCCGTACAAACAGCATGGGATGTATTCTGTTTGGTAAGGATACCGGAATCAAGGAGGGAACCAAAGTAACCAGAACTGGTAAACAGGCAGGTATACCTGTAGGTGATGGTTTCGTTGGACGAATCGTCAATGCTCTTGGAGCCCCGATTGACGGAAAAGGTGATATCAAAGAACAGGATTATCGCCCGGTAGAGAATCCGGCACCTGGAATTATTGACCGTAAATCCGTAAATGTACCGTTGGAAACAGGAATCCTTTCACTTGATTCCATGTTCCCAATCGGACGAGGACAGCGAGAACTTATCATTGGTGACAGACAGACCGGTAAGACTTCCCTTGCAATCGATACCATCCTGAACCAGAAGGGTAAGGATGTGATCTGTATTTATGTGGCAATCGGTCAGAAGGCATCTACGGTAGCCAAAGTTGTATCCAACCTTGAGAAATATGGAGCTATGGAATATACAACCGTATTTTCTTCAACTGCAAGTGACTGTGCACCGCTTCAGTATATCGCTCCTTATGCGGGAACCGCTCTTGCTGAGTACTTTATGTACAAAGGAAAAGATGTCCTTATTGTTTATGATGATTTAAGTAAGCATGCAGTTGCATATCGTGCACTGTCACTGCTTCTGGAGCGTTCTCCGGGACGTGAGGCATATCCTGGTGACGTATTCTATCTTCATTCAAGACTTCTGGAGCGTTCCAGCCGTCTGAGTGACAAACTGGGCGGAGGTTCTATCACGGCACTTCCGATCATCGAGACACAGGCGGGTGATGTATCTGCCTATATTCCTACCAACGTAATTTCCATTACAGACGGACAGATTTTCCTCGAGAGTGATCTGTTTTTCTCAGGTATGAGACCGGCTGTCAATGTAGGTCTTTCTGTATCCCGAGTAGGTGGTGCAGCACAGACCAAGGCAATGAAGAAAGCATCCGGAAGTATCCGTATCGATCTGGCACAGTATCGTGAGATGGAAGTCTTTACTCAGTTCAGTTCAGATCTGGATGATGCTACCAAGGCACAGCTTGCCTATGGTGGATGTCTGATGGAACTTCTGAAACAGCCGCTGTGTAATCCACTTTCTCTCCACCAGCAGGTCATCACATTGTGGACAGCGACCCACAAAAAGCTGGTTCATGTGGATAAGAAGCATTTGAAGAAATATCAGATGGATATGCTTGAATATTTTGATAATGTATATCCTGAAATCGGCAAAGAGATTGATGAGAAGAAAGTCTTAAGCGATGAACTTGGAGAGAAGATCCTTCAGGCTGCGGATGAGTTTAAGGATCGTGCAGCCGCAAAATAATAAGCAGATATTGCATAGGAGGAACTTATGGCAAATGCAAGAGAAATAAAAAGCAGGATAAGCAGTGTCCAGGACACAATGAAGATTACCAATGCCATGTATATGATTTCCTCTTCCAAGATGAAAAAAGCCAAGAAGATACTGTCTGATACAGAGCCTTACTTCTATAATATGCAGGGTGCGATCGCCAGAATCCTTCGTCATATCCCGGATATTCAGCATCCGTTCTTTAGCGTGCGTCATCTGATCCCGCAGGAAGAGCGTAAGATAGCAACCATAGTGGTAACTGGTGACAAGGGTATGGCAGGTGCTTATAACCATAATATTACCAGAATGACAGAAGAATTTATAGCATCTAAACCTGGATATCATAGGCTGTATGTTCTTGGTATGGTCGGTCGTCAGTATTTTGGCAAGAAAGATGTGGACATGGATGGAAGCTTCCGCTATACCGTACAGAAGCCGACCATGCATCGTGCAAGATTGATCAGTGAGGAAGTTGTAAGAAGCTTTCTGGAAAGAGAAGTGGATGAGGTGCATATCATCTATACACAGATGCAGAATGCAGTTGTGATGGAGCCAGTAAATATGCAGCTTCTTCCTTTAAAGAAAACGAACTTTTCGCCACTTGAGGTTCCGGTGGGCGTTCATCAGGAGGAGATAGAGATGTTTCCTTCGGCAGACGGCGTACTGGACATTATGATTCCTAATTACCTGACAGGTGTGATCTACGGCTGTCTTGTAGAAGCATATGCAAGTGAGAACAATGCGAGAATGACAGCCATGCAGTCTTCTACAGACAGTGCAAAGAAAATGCTGCAGGATCTTTCGATTCAGTATAACCGTGCACGTCAGGCAGCGATCACACAGGAGATCACAGAAGTTTGCAGTGGTGCGAAGGCCCAGAAAAGGAAGGGACGATAATGAGTAAAGGTAAGATTGTACAGGTCATGGGACCTGTTGTAGATGTTGTTTTTGAGAATGGCGATCTTCCGGATATCAAGGACGCCCTTGAAGTCGAAAACAATGGTAAGAAATGCGTTATGGAAGTTTCTCAGCATCTGGGAAATGATGTGGTTCGCTGCATTATGCTGAGCGCCAGTGAGGGACTTCAGAGAGACAGAGAAGTAGTTGCCACAGGAAGTGGAATCAAGGTTCCGGTGGGAGACTGCACTCTTGGAAGACTTTTTAATGTTCTTGGAGAGACAGTTGACGGTGGAGAAGCTCTGGATGATGCAGAGCATTGGGTGATCCACAGAGATCCGCCAAGCTTCGAAGATCAGAAACCGGCCGTAGAGATCCTGGAGACAGGTATCAAGGTCATCGACCTTCTTGCTCCTTATGCAAAGGGTGGTAAGATTGGTCTGTTCGGTGGTGCCGGCGTTGGTAAAACCGTTCTGATCCAGGAACTTATCCAGAATATCGCTACAGAGCATGGCGGATATTCTATTTTTACAGGTGTTGGAGAACGTTCCCGTGAAGGTAACGACCTCTGGTCAGAAATGAAGGAATCCGGTGTTCTTGAGAAAACAGCCTTAGTGTTCGGACAGATGAATGAGCCACCGGGATCCCGTATGCGTGTTGCGGAAACAGGTCTTACAATGGCTGAATATTTCCGTGATACAGAGCACAGAGATGTACTTTTGTTTATTGATAATATTTTCCGTTTTGTACAGGCCGGTTCTGAGGTATCTGCACTTCTCGGACGTATGCCGTCTGCCGTAGGTTATCAGCCTACACTGGCAACTGAGATGGGTGAACTTCAGGAGCGTATCGCTTCTACAACTTCTGGTTCTGTAACTTCTGTACAGGCCGTATATGTACCTGCCGATGACCTGACTGACCCGGCTCCGGCAACAACGTTTGCACATCTGGATGCGACTACCGTACTTTCCCGTAAGATCGTAGAGCAGGGTATTTATCCGGCTGTTGATCCGCTGGAATCTACTTCCCGTATTCTGGAAGCTGATGTAGTCGGCGAGGAGCATTATGAAGTTGCACGTAGAGTACAGGAAATCCTTCAGAAATACAAAGAACTCCAGGATATCATTGCAATCCTTGGTATGGAAGAGCTTTCTGATGAGGATAAGAATACGGTATTCCGTGCAAGAAAGATTCAGAAATTCCTGTCCCAGCCATTCCATGTAGCTGAGAACTTTACAGGTATTCCTGGTAAATATGTTCCGCTCAAAGAAACGATTCGTGGATTCAAGATGATCATTGATGGTGAGATGGATCAGTATCCGGAAAATGCGTTCTTCAACGTAGGAACCATTGACGAAGTAATCGAAAAAGCCAAAACTTTATCAGAAGAATAAGGGGTGAGGCTTATGGAAAGTACATTCGGACTTGAAATTTATGCTGCCAACAGACAGTT
Organism: Blautia sp. MSK17_66; assembly: GCF_020538025.1. Lineage (NCBI taxonomy): Bacteria > Bacillati > Bacillota > Clostridia > Lachnospirales > Lachnospiraceae > Blautia > Blautia sp. MSK17_66. Next base: position 88,166 of record NZ_JAJBNQ010000011.1, on the reverse strand, counting down.
TTTTGCAGGAAGAGCCAAGTCACTGATCATCCCGGCCGAGGATGGACAGAAGGAATTTCTGGCACATCATGCCAATATGATCTGTGCGATCGTTCCGGGTGAGATGCGCTTTGAGGATTCTGAAGGGAACTGGCTGACAGTTGCGGTAAGTTCAGGTTTTGTTGAGATGATCAACAACCGTGCAAAGCTGTTCTGCCTGACTGTGGAACGTCCGGAAGAAATTGATATCCGCAGAGCAGAAGAGGCAAGAGACCGTGCGGAAGAGCAGCTGCGTCAGAAACAGAGCATTGTGGAATATCACAGAAGCCAGGCTGCACTCGCAAGAGCGATGACAAGACTTCGTGTCAGCAAAAATATATAAAAGTAACTGCTAAGACATGAACCGGTTACGGGATGTGAACAGAGAACAGTTACAAACCAAAGTCAGCAAAACAGGACTGCGATTCAGAAATGAATGTGGTCCTGCTTTTTTAGCTTCCAAGTTACTGCGAACGGAGTTAACAGTAACGTTGCTGAAAAATGTCTGTTTTTTCCTACAGGATGATAATTGTAAAGAAAATGCTGCTATGCTATAATTGTCACATTACTTATAATTGCAGAGTCACTCTGCGTGATAATAATTCATATTGCTGTTGATGAATGAACAGTAATGATCTACCGCGAAAAAGATTGGAAATGTTTTGAACTCGTTGTCTGAAGTGGAAAAACTGTAAGGAGACAGAACAATTACAATAAACTATCGTAACCAGACAACAGAGTATAAGAAAGGTTAACTTAAAAAGTATGGCAAGTATTAAAGATGTGGCACAGAAGGCCGGAGTAGGGGTCGGTACTGTGTCCAGAGTAATAAACGGCAGTGGTTATGTTGCCGCTGATACCCGCAAAAAAATTGAACAGGCGATCAGTGATCTGGAATACACGCCGAATGAACTGGCAAGAAATCTGTTTCGCAATCGAACCGGTATCATAGGCGTTCTGATCCCTGACCTGGATCATCCGTTTTTCTCCTCATTTGCACGAGAGACAGAGGTGGCTCTATATAAAAGAGGCTACAAGGCGATGATCTGCAATACAGTAGGAAGCAGCAACAGAGAACGCGACTATCTGAATATGTTGGACCGCAATATGGTGGATGGAATCATTACCGGTGCACATACATTGCATTGGAAGGAATATGTGAACCGGAAGCGTACAATTGTCGCACTGGATCAGGATTTCGGTCCGGAGATTCCTATGGTAGGGTCTGACCATGCTTATGGTGGTAAGCTGGCAGCAGAGATCATGCTGAAAAATAACTGTAAGAGGGTCGTCCACATCACTGGTATTGCTCCGAATGTAGCGGCAAATGACAGACATATCATATTTGAAGAGACGTTGAAGAAGCATGGAGTGGAAGTCCTGGATCTGACCATGGAATGGAATCTGTTTGATCACCAGTCTTACTGGGATGCAGCAGCCGAGGCAATGGAGAAATATCCGGATGCAGATGGTGTATTTGCAGCTGACCAGCCGGCACTCTGCTATATGCACCTTGCCCTCAAAGCAGGGAAAAGAGTCCCGGAGGATCTCAAGGTGATCACTTATGATGGCATGGATGTCAGCAGAATCTGCTATCCGGAGGTAACGGCTATTTGTCAGAATGTGAAATTTCTGGCAGAAACCTGTGCCAAAAGTGTCATAAATCTGATAGAAGACAAGGAACCCGTTCCACACAGACAGATTTTATCCGTGGAATTAAGGCAGGGACAAAGTACCTATCCGGTTGAAATTGATGGTAAATTATAAGATATAAACAAAAAACATAAAAAATATAGCATAAAAAGAAAAATATATCAGCATTTAAACAAAAAAATCTGACAAAATATTAAAACATGCAAGGCTCTAAAATGGCTTTGCATGTTTTTTGTATGCTAAATAGACTATGTTAAAAAAATAACATATACACATATACAATATGCACAAAATTAAAATGCTAAAATTATAAAAATGCACGGAATTGTGCTTGGAAACGAGTTTTTAATCAAATTCTGTTGACAAATACACTTCATGGAAGTATGATAAAGACACGATATGGAACGGCTTCCACAAAAAACTTCTCGAACAAACTTATAAGAATCGGCTGTTTGAGAATATGGAACGAGTTCTAAAATATTTCCTTTCGCGCGGTGGAAATAAACATTAAAGGAGGATTAAGAAATGAAAAAAACCATTAGTCTGGCAATGGCAGCAGCACTTGCAGTTTCAGGAGCAGCAACAACTGTACCGGTATTCGCAGATGACGTGACAAACATCACAATCTGGAGTCCAACAGACAGAGAATCAATTGAAGCATGGTGGAAAGAAAAAATTTCCGAATGGAACGAAGAACATCCTGAGATTCAGGTAAGTCGTGAAGCAATTGACCGTTCAGACTCTTACGCGTATGATAACAAGATTGCTACAGCAGTTACATCCAACGATCTTCCGGATATCTTCTATGTAGACGGACCGCAGGTTTCCTATTATGCAGCTAATGGAATCACAGTTCCGCTGGATGACTATTTTACAGATGAAGACAAAGCAGATTTCGTAAAGTCTTCAATGACGCAGAATACATATGATGGCAAATTATATGCTGTAGGTGCAACAGAATCTTCCGTAGCATTCTATTACAACAAAGATTACCTCAAAGAATGTGGTGTAGATACAGATGATCTGGATTCCCGTACACTCGAAAATCCTCTGACAACAGATGAAGTTGCTGAGATTGCTGAAAAATGTACAACAGATGATTATGTAGGAACACACATCATCATGGACCACGGCGAAGGACTTCCATATGCTCTTGAACCGCTGTATCTTTCTGCTGGAAAAGATTATATCAGCGAAGATGGAAAAGAAGCCGATGGATATGTGAACAGTGAAGAAGCAGTAAACACAACAGCATGGCTTGCAGATCTGATCGCTAAAGGATATGCAAACGTTGAACCGATCACAGATGAATTCCTCAATGGTGCATGTGCAACAATGATCGGTGGTTCATGGGAAATCGCAACACTTGAACAGAATGCTGATTTTGACTGGGGTGTAACTTATTATCCGGTTAATGCTGAAACTAAAAAAGCAGTTTCCCCATGTGGTGACTGGGCAGCAGCAATCTCCAAAGACTGCGAGAACGCAGATGCAGCAGGTGAATTCCTGGCATGGCTGATGAATACTGATAACGTAGCATCTTATGCAGCAGCAATTGCAAAACCTGCAACACGTTCTTCTGCTTATGAAACAGAAGCAATGGCTGAGTACAAAGAAGGTGCAAGAGCTCTTATCGTAGATCAGCTTGAAAACACAGCAGTTCCGCGTCCAAGAACTCCTTCCTATGCTACTTTCTCCGCAGCATATGCAGAAGCAATGACAAACATCTTCTCTGATGCGGCAAGTAATGAAGAAGCAGATACAGATTATATTCAGTCTGAATTTGATACAGTGGTAGATACATTTACAGAAGACTACGAAACATATTACGCTGAATAAGAAAACAAATAAATGAAAACGAAGCCGCATCGGCAAAAAAGCGGTGCGGCTTCGCTTTTTCTGGATAAGAAAAAGGGGGAAAGGCAATGGCAAAGGCAGAAAAAAAGAAGCTTTCCGGCCGTAAACGTGATGAAAGAGTGGCTGCATATATTTTTGTAGCACCGGCAGTGATTCTTCTGATTGCATTTCTTGTTGTACCTATGATCTATACCGTATATTTTTCAGGATTTAAATATCAGATCATGAGACCTGATGCCATGAAATTTATTGGTTTAGAAAACTATCAGAAGCTTTTCAGTGACAAAAACTTCTGGCTTGCATTAAAAAATACAGTGTACTTTACTGTAATTGTTGTTCCGTGTCAGTGTGTACTCGCACTCGCACTTGCACTTCTGGTTTCAAAGAAGTTCCGTGGAGTGGCTGTTTTCCGTACCATGTACTTTGCACCACAGCTTACTTCTATGGTAGTTATCTCCGTACTGTGGTCTGTACTTTACAATGCAAACCCGAACACAGGTCTTATCAACTCCATTCTGGTATCTCTGGGAATGAGCCCGATCAAGTTCCTGAGTGATGCAAGCACAGCGATGAATTCTATCATCTTTATGTCTGCATGGCAGGGCGCCGGTTATCAGATGATGATCTTCCTGGCAGGTCTTCAGGGAATCCCGAGAGACCAGTACGAAGCAGCATCCGTAGACGGTGCTACAAAATTTAAACAGTTCCTTTATATCACTATTCCTGGGCTGAAGGGAACAATTAAATATGTAATCATGATCACTATGATCCAGGCAATGAAACTCTTTACACAGCCATATATCATGACACAGGGTGGACCGAAAAACTCCACAAAGACTCTTGTATACTATATTTATACACAGGGCTTCCAGAAGGGTAACTTTGGTTATGCCTGCTCGATCGCGGCTGTATTCTTTGTAATCGTAGTATGTATGTCTATGGCTATGAAGAAAGTAACTGCGGCAACAGACTGAGAAAGGAGGATATAAATATGAAAAAATCAATGAGGTTTTCTAATGCATTTGGAAAATTTATGTTCTATTTTGGAAATATTATCATCGGTATCATCTTTGTATCTCCTCTGATCTGGATGATTTCCGCATCACTGAAGCCAGAGGCTAAGATTTTTGCAAATATGGATTCACTGACTACTTTTTTACCAGTTCAGGCATCCTTAAGTAACTATGCAGAGGTATTTTCACGATTGAATATGCCACTGGTATTTAAGAATACACTTCTGTATATTGCATTGATCCTGGTTCTTGATCTTCTTGTAAACTCCATGTGCGGTTATGCACTGGCTAAATTTGAGTTCAAAGGTAAAGGTGCAGTTCTGAATCTCGTAATTGCACTGATGGTATTGCCGATGGAAGCTATCATGCTCCCGCTTTATATTGAAATGTCTCAGCTTGGCTGGGTAAACACACTGGCTGCACTTGTTATTCCTTTTGTTGCAAAATGCTTCTCAATTTATATGTTCCGGCAGTTTTTCTGTGATGTTCCGGACGACCTGATTGAAGCAGCGGCAATTGATGGCTGCAGTCCGATCAGAACTTTCTTCCAGATTGTTATGCCAATTTCCAAAACTGTGTATGCTACAGTATTTATTCTTGATTTCGTAGCACACTGGAATGACTTTATGTGGCCATTCCTCGTTATGACAGGTGAGGATAAACGTACGATCCAGCTTGCAGTTCAGTCATTTTTTGGTACCCAGCCGGTGCACTACAGTGCCATCATGGCAGCCCTGGTTGTCTCTGCGATTCCGATGATCATTATGTTTATCTTCATGCAGAAATACTATGTAGAAGGTATTGCATCTTCTGGTATCAAAGGCTAAAATTTTATTTGGATCAGAAATCGGAAACCATGATGTCAGGGTCTTTTGTTACCATGCAAAAAACCTCGTGGGATACTATCTTCTGAATAGTTACAGAATATTACCATAAGGAGAACGAATGTATGATTAGTGAGAAATTACAGAAGGCCAGAGAATTTGAACAGGAACAGTTGAGCAAAATTTCTCCGGAAGAACGTCCTTCTTTTCATGTGACTGGTGGTACAGGCTGGATCAATGATCCAAACGGATTTTCTTATTACAATGGAGAATACCATCTGTTTTATCAGTACCATCCATATTCTAATGAATGGGGTCCAATGCACTGGGGACATCTCAGCAGCAAAGATATGCTTGCATGGAAAAGACTTCCGGTAGTTATGGCACCGGAAGAATCCTATGATAACTTTGGATGCTTTTCCGGAAGTGCTCTGGAGCTTTCTGATGGACGACATCTTCTGATGTACACTGGAGTTGGCTTCGTAGGCGATACTCCGATGGCAAACGGAGAGCTTCCGACTCATCAGACACAGTGTATCGCTGTGGGTGATGGTATCAATTATGAGAAATATGAAAACAATCCGGTCATTACCGGAGATGATATTCCGGAAGGCGGAAGTAAAGTAGATTTCCGTGATCCTAAGATCTGGAAGGAAGACGATGGCTATTTTTATGCTGTGATCTCCAATATGACAGATGATGGAAACAGCAGAATTCTTCTTTACAGAAGTCTGGATGCTTTCAAATGGGAATATGTAACGGTTCTGGATCACAGCGATGCCAGACTTGGCAAGATGTGGGAATGTCCGGACTTCTATGAAGTTGACGGTAAACATGTCCTTGTGGTCAGTCCGATGGCAATGCTTCCGGAAGACCTCAAATTCCATGTGGGGCACAGCGTTATCTATCTGACAGGAACCTATGACAAAGAAACACACAAATTTGTAAGAGAGGATGTACAGCCTCTCGACAGCGGAATTGATTTCTATGCTCCTCAGAGTATGCTCACTCCGGATGGACGTCGTGTCATGATCGCATGGATGCAGGCATGGCCGAATTCCAAGTTTGTTCCGGATGGAGTGAAATATTTCGGACAGATGACAGTTCCGAGAGAAATCAATTATCGTGATGGAAAACTGATCCAGCAGCCGGTAAGAGAAATCGAAAATTATCGTGGCGAACTGGTTGAGCATCACAATGTTGAAATCACAGAAGAAACAGCTCTGGATGGAATCAGCGGACGCGTTCTTGATATGACCGTGAAACTGAAAGTGACTGATGATCTCCGCAAGTTTACAATTAAACTTGCAGCAGATGATACCTATTCTTCATATATTACCTATGATCCGGCAAAAGAAATTCTGAATATTGACAGAAGCAGAAGCGGATATCTCTACGACATCCTCCACAGCAGAGATATTCGGGTGAAACCGGTAGATGGAGAAGTGACATTGAGAATCCTTATGGATAAATTCAGTGTGGAAATCTTTATCAACGATGGAAGCCAGACTGCAACAATGGTTCTGTTTACCCCGCAGGACGCGGATCAGATCACTTTTGCAGCAGAAGGTAAAGCAGAAATCAGTATTGACAAGTATAACCTTGTTTTCTGATAAAACCTCCCAAAAGACAGGCGTAAGCATTAAGCGCGCCTGTCTTTTTTCTGTTCATAAAGGAGAAGCTGTGCTATACTGAAAGGCAGACAAACGGGGATTTTCCCGGATAAATTTACAGAAAGAAGGACAGCAGAATGAGTGAGACAAGAAAGCTGTATTATGAGGATGTATATCAGAAGGAATTTACTGCAGAGGTTCTGGAATGCAGAGAAACTGCTCAGGGGTATGAGATCGTTTTGAATCAGACAGCCTTTTATCCGGAAGGCGGCGGTCAGCCATGTGACCTTGGTACCATAAATGGAATTTCCGTTGTGGATGTACAGGAAAAGAGAAGTGAGATTGTTCATTATACAGAGAAACCGCTGGAAACCGGAAGCAAGGTAACAGGAAAAATTGACTGGGCCAGAAGGTTTGATCTGATGCAGCAGCATTCCGGAGAGCATATTGTCAGTGGACTGGTGCATGAGGCATATGGATATGACAATGTGGGATTTCATATGAGCAGTGATGTGATCACAGTAGATTTCAGCGGGGTTCTGACAGAGACACAGCTTGCTGAGATTGAGGCGGAGACAAATCAGAAAATATGGGAGAACACTCCGGTAGAAATTTTTTATCCGCCAAAAGAAGAACTGGAAAAACTGTCCTACAGAAGCAAAAAGGAACTTACCGGTCAGGTGCGTCTTGTGCGTTTCCCGGGTTCTGATCTCTGTGCATGTTGTGGAACGCATGTCACACATACAGGAGAGATCGGTGCGGTCAAGATCCTTTCCGTAGAAAATTTCCATGAAGGAATCCGCATAACCATGATCTGTGGAAAACGTGTCATGGATTACCTGAATATGATAGATGACCAGAATCATCAGATTTCCGTGAAGCTTTCTGCAAAAACAGGCGAGACAGCGGCAGCGGTAGCCCGGCTGCAGGATGAAAATTTCCGGCTCAAAGGTAAAGTCAGTCATATGGTAGATGAACTTTGTGCGACAGAGGCAAAGAGATGGGAAGATGAGGGAAGTGTCCTTCTGTTCCATGACGGACTGGAGTCAGATCAGGTTCGCAGAATGGCAGACGCTGTTATGCAGACATGCTCCGGCTGCTGTGCGGTATTCTCAAAGGGGGAAGACGGCAGCTATAAGTATGCCATGGGAGAACTAAATGGTGATCTTCGTCAGTTCACAAAAGAAATGAATGTAGCGCTGAATGGAAGAGGTGGTGGAAAACCATTCTTCGTACAGGGTTCAGTGAAGGCATCTGAGGAAGAAATCCGCGGATTTTTCCGCCAGTAAGAGGTAGGATAAATGTTTGGTGAATGTCATGCACATATGTTGATGGATGGAATCGATTACCGTGAGGCGGTTAAGCTGCACAGAGAATCTGTATGTGAGTCAAAAATCCGGGAGTATTTTGAGGCTTACAGAAGAGCAGGGGTTTCTTTTGTACGTGACGGAGGAGATAACTGCGGAGTTTCCAGAAGAGCCGCACAGATTGCCGGAGAATATGGGATCGATTATAGGACACCGGTTTTTGCTATCCATAAAGAAGGACATTATGGCAGGATTGTCGGACGAAGCTTTGGCAATATGAGAGAATTCCACCAGAGAGTCCGGGAAGCGGCAGCGGAGGGCGCAGATTTTATCAAGATCATGACGACGGGACTGCTGGATTTCCGAAACCATGGTGAGATCACAGGTACACCTCTGGATAAGACAGAGGTCAAAGAGATGGTGCATATCGCCCATGAAGAGGGATTTGCCGTGATGAGTCATACAAATGGAATTTATGGCACGCAGGCGGCGATCGAGGCGGGAGTAGATACACTGGAGCACGGTAACTATATGGATGAAGAAACGCTGACCATGCTGGCTGACAGTCATACGGTGTGGGTTCCGACTCTAGTGACGGTCCGTAATCTTCTGGGATGCGGAAGATATGAGGATGAAACTCTGCTTCCGATTATCCATCGGGCAGAAGAAATGGTCAGAACAGCTTTCAGAAAGGGTGTCAAAACAGCTCTTGGGAGTGATGCGGGAGCCTATTGCGTACTTCATGGAGATGGAATTTGTCAGGAATATCAGTCCTTCAGAGAAATACTGGGAGATTCAAAGGAAGTGCAGGACTGGCTGAGAAACGGAGAGGAGATCATCCGAAAGAAATTCAGAAGAAGTTAATAGTTATAAAAACAGAAGATGCCATAATTCTCAGAAGTGTTGAGAGTTATGGCATTTTTTCACTTTAATTGAAGGTTTCAGGAAGTTTGAAGCAGACATGTCTGCGTTGTTCATGCTTATATCTATGCATCTTCGATGTTGAGTGCACAGAGAATATTGGATTTACGTGATTTGGCAGGATTGAAAGTAATCTTAACGGAACTTCCGCTGAGCAGTCCGCCTGTAGAGGAATTGGAAGCATTGTCTATATTGCAGGTAACATACACATTATCATAAGTCAAAAGAGTGAGCGTATTGGAGGTTGAAGCGATAATGTCGCCGGATACAGCAAAGGAAATCCTTTGTTCACTGAGTGATTCGGGAACATCTCCTGTGACTCCGAGGATGGAAATATTCTCTGTAGTGCTGCCGTCAAAATCACCGGTATAAGTGATGGTGACATGAGATCCCGGAGTCGGGCCTCCACTGAAATAGGATGGAAATCCGGACAGATCCAGTTTCATGGTGGTATTTGTACTTTCAATAGTTATCTGCAGGATGTTGGTTTGGATACTCTGGATCACAGCACGCAGTTGGTTTTCCTTTTTACGCTCCTGATCTTTGGAAGGTGCAGGAGTTGGCGTCGGGTCAGGAACCTTAAGAGGATCAATATCAGAGATACTGAGCACTTTGACATGAGAACCGTATAATCTGGAGGGATTTTCCGGATCGGGGGTCTCCAATTCGCCTTTGTAGTGAATATAAACCCAGGTACCTGCCTTGAGGCCGTTTTGATAATACTGTTCTGCACCGGTGCTGGGGAAAGTGGCAGTTTTGCCGCCGCGGGATTTTATGGTGACAGAATTTGCAGTGAGCTGCTGGATCTGTCCATGAGAAGTTTTATCCTTCAGAGTATCGGTCGTATGATAATCATCAACCACCTTAAGTGCACGGACTGTAGAGGTGTCGGTATCGGTAAGCTGTCCCTCATAGATCACACTGACAGAGTCTCCGCGGATAATACCATCCTCAGATTCCAGAGTGGCCTGAGAAACATCAAACGTATAGAGTAGAGAAGAACTGACAAGAGTGAGTTTGTTTCCGGTGAAACTCTGGACAGTTCCCGGCAGTTCATCCATATAGACGCGCGTGCTGTCAGGATGGATATCCTGGATTTCCTGATCATCAGAAGGTATAATCCCGTTGAGGAGATTCTCAGGGCTGCAGCCTGACAACAAAGTAATAAATACACTGCAGAATGACAAAAGAAGCCATTTTTTCATTCTGTTCCTCCCTGTGGCTGAACTCGGAACCAGTATGTATAGAAATCTGTGAATCCGAGAGATGCATAAAGTCTTTTGGCAGGGGTATTTCCCTGTACTACCTGTAAGTAAGCATTCTGTGCACCCTGGTGCACTCCCTCTTTGAGAAGCGCAGTACATATCTGGCGGGCAAATCCCTGTCCGCGATAATTTTCTTTGACATGGATCGCATAGATACCGATGTAGTCACGATCCAGGATGCCGAGGCCAGTGGCAATGATCTTGCCGTTTCTCCAGACAGAAGCACAGATGGTATCCTTTGGGATTGCACGATACATAGAAGGAACCACTGCACGGTGGATCGGATTTGTCATTTTTTTGAGATCAAACAGGCTGGTGATCCAGATATCCGGAATCTCATCGGTAAGTGTTACGTCTGAACATTCGGTACTGAGATTGGCATTTTCCAGATGTAGAGTCATGACTTCTGTTGTATGCTGGATCTCATATCCACGGTTCTCCAGAGTATAGTCAAAATCCGGTGAGACCAGAGGACTGATCTTGAAGATTGCAGGTGAGCCAAGGCGTTTGTAAACGTCTTCGCAGTAGGAGACCTTTTCTCTCCATGGTAAGGTTGAACTGCCAAATTGTTCAACGCTGTTGGTTCTGTGTGTATAAAAATAAGAAAACCGAAGAATCCAGCCGTCATAAAGTTCCATTTTATGTGAAGGCCAGGCATTTAATGACATATCTTCGATTTTTTTGATGTTTTTTTCCATGAAAATGCCTCCCGTTTCAAAACTATGTATTATTATACTGTGCGGCAAGTACTCTGTAAATACAGGATAAATATTACCTGTGAGCAGTTACACATATTATACAAAAGCCCTCAAAAAACTGCAATAAGCCTGAGGCGAAGACAGGAAGAAATTTGACAAAAAAGCAGAAACAGGCAGAATCTGGCTGTCTGGATTTGGTGAACGAATTTTCTTTACAAACAGCAGAAGCCAAGACTATAATAAGACTCACCAGAAATCTTCTGGTATTCCCACCGTCGGTTCTGACGGAATAACCCCAATTTTTTTATAATCAAATATCAGGAACAAGGAGGCGGATTATTTATTGCTGATCAAATGCTGCTTCTGACGATTGCCGGTGTATCTGTAATTATGGATCTTTACAGTATGAAGGTTAAGAACAACTGGATTTTATGTTCTCTTCTGGCAGGAGCAGGGTATTGCTTCTGGAAGAGTGGTTTTGCCGGTCTTATAAGATTTGTGCCGGGAGCTCTGGTGCCACTGGCAATCCTCGGGTGGATGTTTTATTTTCGAATGCTTGGTCCAGGTGATATTAAAGTATTCTGTGCACTGGGAGGAATCATGGGTCCTGCGAAGATTCTGTGGTGTATCTGGTTTTCCTTTCTGTGCGGTGCAGGAATTTCGCTTGCACTTCTGATCTGTTATACCGGGATTAGAAAGAGAATGAGTTATCTGGCAGCATATCTTGCTGAATGCATCAGGACGGGAAGGCCAAAGCCTTATTATCAGACGGGAAATACACTGGAAAATATTCATTTTACAGTACCTATTTTTATGAGTGTGATGCTTTATACAGGAGGTTTATATTGAAAAAACAAATTTTTGCAGTCTGTGACCTTGAAGCGGATTATGCCCGGAATTTCATGGAATATCTGAATCGAAGAAATAATCTTCCGTTCGAAGTCCAGGCATTTACAAGTGTGGAAAGTCTGGTAGCTTATGCACAGAAAACACACGTAGAATTGCTGTTGATCTCAGTGGATGCCATGTGCAGGGAAGTTCGTGAACTGGACATTGGAAAGGTTGTGATTCTTACAGAAGGAAGCAGACCGGAAGAGTTGGATATGTATGCAGAGGTCTATAAATATCAGTCTTCGGCAGAGATCATCCGTGAGGTGATGGCGTGCTATGGGGAAGAAAGAGATGTTTTTCCCATACAGAGCCCTGCATTGAAAAAGAAGACAGAATTTCTGGGTGTGTATTCTCCTCTTGGCAGATGTCTGCAAACTTCTTTTGCATGGACATTGGCACAGATATTAAGCGAAGAACGTGCAGTGCTTTATCTGAATATGGAAGAATATTCCGGATTTGAAGAACTGATGCATCAAAAATTTTCCTGTACACTCAGCGACCTGCTCTATTATGTAAGACAGAAAAGTCCAGGCATTATTCTGAAGCTGAACAGTATGATTCAAAATGTGGGAAAACTCGATTTTGTTCCACCGGTACAGCTGCCGGAGGACATCAGAGAAACCGCCTGGAAGGACTGGGAATATCTTTTTCAGGAACTGCTTCTTCATGGCAGTTATGATGTGATCGTAGTGGATATGGGGAATGGAACAGAAGAACTCTTTCAATTGCTGGAGTTATGTAAGTTTATTTATATGCCTGTATGTACAGATCTCATTTCCCAAAGTAAACTTCAGCAGTTTGAAAATCTTCTTGATATGAGAGGATATTCCCATCTGCTTGAAAAGACTGTAAAAATGAGTCTTCCCTTCTGTGAGACATCAGGAAATGCAGATTATCCGGAATCCCTGATATGGAGTCCGCTTGGAAATTATGTGAGAGAACTTCTTGGAAAGGAGACTTCACATGAACAGTGACTGCTTCAGAGTACTCCGACAGCGTCTGATGGAAAAGCTGGATCTGGCGAGAGAGTTATCAGATGAAGAGATTCTGGAAGAGATTGATGATCTGCTCCTGAATGGAAAACAGGAAGAGGCGCTTTCACTCAGAGAAAAAATAGCACTTCGGCAGGAACTCTTTTATTCTGTACGAAAACTGGATGTTTTGCAGGAGCTTATTGACGATAATACTGTGACAGAGATCATGGTGAATGGACCGGATCATATTTTTGTGGAGCGTGCCGGGAAACTGAGAAAATGGGAAAAAGGATTTACTTCCAGAGAAAAACTGGAAGATGTTATACAGCAGATTGTAGGAAGATGCAACCGGGTTATTAATGAATCCATGCCTATTTGCGATGCACGTCTGGAGAATGGTGCCAGAGTAAATGCAGTGATTCGTCCGGTTGCCCTGGAAGGACCGATTCTTACAATACGAAGGTTCCCGGATACACCGATCACAATGGAGAAGCTGATCGCTCTTGGCAGTCTTCCGCCGGAATGTGCACAGTTTTTGGCAACACTTGTAAAAGCAAGATATTCGATGGTTATCGGCGGAGGAACCGGCAGTGGGAAAACTACATTTCTGGGAGCATTGTCCAATTACATTCCAAAAGATGAGAGACTGATCACAATCGAGGATAATGCAGAACTTAAAATCCAGGGAGTGCAGAACCTGGTTCGTCTGGAAGCCAAGATGGCAAACGTGGACGGAGGTACTTCGATCACAATACGCGACCTGATAAAAACAGCACTTCGAATGCGTCCTGACAGAATTGTAGTAGGAGAAGTCCGCGGAGGTGAGGCGGTTGATATGCTTCAGGCACTTATATGTACTATATAATAATTATATATATAACGTATATAAGGATGGAAAATATAGATTAGAGGGAGGGGCATAGGAACGATATGAACATTAAGTATAGGTTATTGTGTAAAAGGTTAATAGAGGAAAGGAAGAGAGTAGGTGTCATTCAATATTATAATGTACTGTTCATAATGGAGTTAGTGTCAGATAAAGACATATGGGCTTTAGAACAGTGGATGAATGGTATAAATAACATATATATGAAAGATATACATAATTGGTGTAGAATACATTTTGTTAAATATCACACTGTATTTGTTTACAGGAAAGAGTATCCGGTAAAAGCAAATATTTGGAATGGGTATTCATATACAAGGTGGCGGATGGAGCGGATGATGAATTTGGGATAAGATAAAATAGTGACTGCATGAAAGAGAGCCTTAAAGCAGGGTGTTCTTTTGAAAGTATGGATAGAATAAAGGCTGAAGGCTCTGCGCTATTCGTTTGGCAGAGCCTGAGTATTCTCCTGATCCGTAGAAAATAAATCTAACTGACCTTCTGGAGTGGAACTTTGACCGGATTCATCTTCAGTTGATTGTTCTCTTTTTTTGGGTGTTTTATGAGTGTATAATTTCTCAAAAGGAAGTGAATACTTGGATTTTTTATTGTATTCTAGTAAAAGAGCTTCTGCGAATCCTAATGAACCGGCACGACGTTCTCTGGCAGTACGACTGATTTCTCTGACAGAGACACGCCCAACTTTTTCTTTAAATGTGTCATCTTTCATTGTTTCTCCATAAGCATTATCCAGACGGGCAATAGCATTAAGCATATTGGAACTAAAGGACATAGGCGCACCTTCCCATGTGGCAACACAAAGACGTAAAACACGATCAAGAGTGTGAAAACCATATTTTTCATAGATATTAATTAAAGTGGATACAGCACATATACCTCCGGGGCGAGAGGAAGAAGTAATAGTGAGATCATATGATTCAACAAGGTCACGAATAATAAGTTCTCTATCATTACCAGCTTCAATATTAGCCATGAATATTTCATAAGGTAATAATGATTTGACATATTTCATCTGATTTGCAAAAATATCTGCTTCTTGGGTGTAAACAAGATCATCATAAACCATACACCAGACAGGAGTTTCTCTTGATCCAGAGACGAGAGCAACAATCTCTATAGTGTGTTGTCCGTTGAACACATAATTTATCCCATCACGTCTACTTACTTTTACAGGGTTTATCTGATAAAGGTCAAAATTAGCTGCAGCACGCTGAACGTGTTTGATGGAAAGATTACGTTGGTAATCTTGATTTGAACATAAATTTTTAATAGGTATTTGCTCAAAATGCACTTGGGGAACAAACTTTTGTAAATCTTCGGTATTTCCATCCATAATTATATTTCCTCCAATTTTTTTAAAATATTATTTGTGGTTGATATTAGGCACATAAGCTGATATTTAAGCTTGTATTTTGCTGTATCAGAAGCAATTTTAAAATCTGAAACTTTTAATACTCTTTCGATAGAACTGTTCCACGAGGGAATCGTCAACGTAAGACTTGCAATTTCCGCATCTGGATCAAATTGTGGCAGGTTGCGTATTGAAGGAATAGAAACGGAAGATTCTTTCTTTAACATCGGTTTGGCGTAATTATTCCACAGTAATTCCCTTTTCATATCATGATAACTGAGATGTTCTATCTTTTCGGCAAGAAGGTAGTTATTTAGACTTAAAAGCTGCTCTTTTGATAATCCTGAAAGCTCAATAATATTAGCTTGGGAAATCCAGAGCTGACCAGAACGAACTCGTTTGACAAGATCCGGAACTTTTTCATCAATTATATCTAGTGCACTACTGTAAGCAGAATATTTGTAAACGGTAGCCATTGCTACATTACATTCTTCGGATATTTTTTTTGCTGCGATGCTTGCACCGGAAATATGAGATTTATTTGTAGATGAAAGTTGTCTTGAAACTAAAATTTTTTCAGCATCATATTTTTTCCCAATCAGGTATTTTTTATTGATATTGGTTAAATCCTCTCGTTTAAGTTGGTCAGTACATATCCATGAAATTACATCTTCTTTACTGGAAAAATGTAGTCTTTTTATTCGGAAAGGAATACTGTGTTTACGAAATAATTCATATGCTTCTATACCATTAATGACAATACCATTCCATGTGCAGATGGGGGTGTGATAGGAATAACATAATATCTGTTGTTCAAGTTGTTTATAATCTTTTTCACTGAGATATTGATACAAATTGGTGAATTCTAGTTTTGTTTTTAATGTATATATACTATAATTGCGCATACTCATCTCCCATTATTTCTGATTTGAATTCTGTTTGTGGCAGTTTTGTGATGATGTTATCCATGGAAAATAGAGCTATTTTTTTATCTGGGTAAATATTGCCTTCTAAACGAAAAATGTTAAATTTCTCCCAAGAAAGGTTAAGTTGGGAAAGTGAATATAGTAATTCTCGGCTGTACAATTCATAACTGTTACCATTGATGACAAAATAATCCTTAACTTTATGTGCCAATTTATCCTCCGCACAACTAGCTTTTATACCTATCATTTTTTGATCAGGATTAACAAGAAGTTGAATATATTCTGGGTTACCAATTTGACGGAGTGTATTGCGGTGGATTCGTATACGATTCTTTTTAAAGTCAATACATATTAGTGGATGGGAAGAGTGTTTGTTGTTCATAGGATTTTTCCTCACTTTCTGCTGTTGATGGTTCTTTTGCTTTTTCTATGGATTTATCAGTTGCCTTCTTCTTTTCTTGTATGTCAAATACTGCGTAGCCTTCAAATATATTGACTTGCATTGATTTTTGATGTTCTTCCACTGGAATACCGAACTGATTCTTCCATTCTTCAGGATAAGAAGGTGTCCTAGCAGTGGTTACAGTTCCATTGTCTTTTAGTGTACGAGGAAATATTTCAGGTGAAGTTAAATCGAAAATGAACAGTATTTCATTGCCAGAACGAATTAGTTTGCCGAGAATCTTGTACCGATAATTAGGATTCCAGTCCATGAGAGATATCACTTTAGCAAAGAAAATTCGACAGGTGATTTGTTTTGGCGAACGTTTTTTTCCAGAGGAACACCAACGAAAAGAGTCTTTTTCTTCTTCTCGACAGGGACGGACAGCCAGTTTTTTTTCAATGGGATTGACTAATATTTGCACATATTCGACATCGGGTAGTTTTTTTATGCAGGCGGTATTTACAGATACCTTGTAGTTATTAAACGTAAACGAAGGTTCGTAAATATGAGCGAAGAATTCGCCACGTACAACTTGATAACCGTCATAGCTGAAAGAATCATCGTCAATGACTTCCGTTTGATTTGAGGGGCTGGGTGCGGCTGTTATTGGCATAGGTGTGTTGATTTTCATCATATCAGAAGGTTCTGTAGTCATATTCCATTGATTTATAGGTTGCTCGCTCATTGGGTGTCTCCTTTAATTTCTGTAATAATATTCTTTATATTTTGTATAATGGTTTCTTTGGGAGTGGTTTGTAGCTCGGGTTCTTTATAAGGTTTACTTTCTGAAGCAGTCTGCCAGTTTTTGTCTGCTGTAAATTCTGTTAATTCTGGCGCTTGAGACTGAGTATAGTAATTATTACCGAAGCTATTCATCCAGTCGGCAGGATAAGCTAACACACTCTTAGAATCAGATATTGTATCAGGCATGTTGTTATTGGGGGCGGATACGTCGTTGGTACTTGTCGGTATTCGTATTTCTGTATCGTCCATGTTGAAAATAAGGACATTTTCATTGTCTTTTTGGTGGGCAACTCCTAATATTCTATATTTGCATTTTTTGTCCCATTTAAATATCTCGTATAATGTTGGCAAAAATGCAGCGCCGGAAATTGGTTTTGGAATAAGTTGACCATCTTTGAGACGTGACCACTGCACTTTATTTTTTGTTTCAGAGGAACATGGTCGGATAGCAAGTAGTTTTGAGCTTGGGTGTATTAGCAGTTCGACAAATTTTATGTTTGGAAATTTCCGTATAGCATCTTTGTTAAAAGAGATCTGTTTATATGAAAAAGAAACAGAAATCCGACCAACAGAGGAGAAAAATTGTCCTCTGGCAACTTCATAGTCTCTTAAATCGAAGGAACCGGCGGAAGCAGTAATTGTATCAGGTACATTCATATTTGCCGGTTTAAGGACGCTTTGAGATGCTTCAAAGTAGTCTCTGGCTTTAAATCCAGACCATCTTGGATTAATGCTTATAAATCCACTTAGAGAGCCTTCTTGTATCACATGTAATTCTGGTAAAATCTCTTTATTTCCATATTTCGCATTTGTAATTAATTTTTGAACAGCTATGAAATCATCTCGGGAGATAATAGCTTCGTGATGTCCGACTTTTCTGTATTGATTACGGTCTTGATTGTTTTTCCTTGATTTATGGTCAAGATAATTAGGAGTCCATGTTTTTCTCGCCAGAACATCCCCACAATGGCGTTCATTTTGAAGGATTTGTAGTATGGTACTGGATGACCAGACATCATTATTCTTTTTTGTTTTACAACCGAGTTCTGTCAAAGAATCAGCAATTTGTTGAGTACTGCTTCCATTCAGATACATATAAAAAATAAGCTGCACAATTTTAGCTTCATGTGGATTGATTACAAGATCTCCATTTTCGTCTTGGTCATATCCGAGCAGAGGAGGTGTAAGGAATATTCCCCGACGAAAACGCATTTCAATGGAAGAATTCATAATTTCACTTTTGGTATGACTTTCTTCCTGTGCAAGTGTTGACATGAATGACAGAATCATTTCGCTTTTGGGATCAAGAGTATTTAAATGCTCTGTTTCAAAAAATACACCGACGGGTGGACGGAGTGAAGAAAGCTCTCGTACATATCGGATACAGTCAACAACGTTTCTTGCAAATCGGGATACACTTTTTGTTATGATTAAATCAATTTTTCCGGCTTCACAATCTTCAATCATTTTTTTGAATGCATCTCTATGTTGAAGCGAAGTGCCTGAAATGCCTTCGTCGGCATATATTTCGACAAGCATCCAATTCGGATTTTTATTTACTACATCCTGATAATGATTTTTCTGTAATTCATATGAGGATGTTTGGCGTGGATCATCCGTAGATACCCTTGCATATACAGCTACTCGTAGTTTTTTTTCTGTTTTAAAAATATCCTCTGGTGGAAGTGCCGGAATTACTTCCAGTTCTTCTGGATCAATACCTTTGTATCTTTGCCGGATTCTGGCTTTCTGTTCATCAATATTACTGCTTCGTTCTTCACTTTCTTTCATCAATAGCGACATCCTTTATAGTTGATATAACTATCATAGAATTTTTGGATTGAAAAAGACATAAACCATCAGTTAAGTGATTAACGGATGGTTTATGTAGAAATAGATATTTGATTGTTATTGAATGATTTAATAATCATTCGGGTTATCAGCATCGTAATTGTGTTTTGAGGATAGATGCCAATCATTGATTCGTAAAATATTCTTTATGGCTGAAAGAACCTCGAATATGTAACGTTTTTCAGTGCTGGTACAATCTGCCATTAATAAATCGATATCAGTTTGATATTCCGTAGGATTGTATAACAAGTTTCCATAGAGTAATTCATCAATAGTAATTTCAAGGGCATTGCTAATTTTGATTAAAGATTCTAAACTGGGTTTACGCTTGGCATTTTCTATATAGCTTATATAAACAGTAGAAAGATCAGCGATTTCAGCCAGCTCCTCGGCAGACAATCCTCGTTGTTTGCGGGTTTCTCTTATACGTTTGCCTATAAGTGCATAATTTATTTCCATGTCCTCACCTCCTTTCCATCACAACTTGACTTTTTTGTGTTGTAGATAGAAAAAAATGGTGAGCTATACAATAGTAATTGGTTGTATAAAAAGAAGTATATCATATGTATATAGCAAAAAGAAGATTGTCGATTGATGGGAGAAAAAGGCGATAAGTTATAATTGAACAACAGTGAAAAAAAGGTTATTATTTATGTATTAAAAATTATGTCTGAGAGGAAAATACATGGCAGATAAAGAGGAAATTAAAACACTGGAGGAATTAGAGGAAAAAGGAAGAATACTGCGGGGGTACAAAGAAAAATTCCGGCAGATGTGCCAAGAAAATAAAATGATAAAGGGTTCGACAGTGCTGAAACTATATGATAAAATTGAAGAGGTACAAAGAGAATATGAGCATTTAGATAATAAGCTGACATTAATGGAATACAACTTTATATAGTTCTATTTTTTTTGTTTTAATACTACTGTTTCCCTTAGTAAATACTTGTAAGATACATCTCTAATATTTTTGCGGATTTCTAGTTACAATTAAGGTAACTACTATCGGAAAGAGGTGTATTTACTTGCGTACAGAGGATTATATTGCGGACAATATTATAGCTTTATGTAAAAAACGTGATATGAGTAAATATCGGCTGTCACAATTGACTGGTATATCTCAATCTTCGATTGGAAAAATTATTGCTAAAGAAAGTTTACCAACCATGCCTACTGTAGAAAAGATATGTGATGCACTGGGAGTAACAATGGCACAATTCTTTGCCGGAATGGATGTTCCAGTAAGCTTATCAGAATCACAACAAGAGGTTCTGAATATTTGGAATAATCTTGATGAAAAAGAACAGAATGTAGTGATACAAATGCTCCGGGGACTTCAAAAATAAAGGAAACAGTTGTAACGAAAATGTTGACTGTTTCTTTTTTTATGGAGTTGGGAGATTATGGTGATTGAAAAGAAATATTATGATATTGCACAGCGTGAATTGGAAGAAATGCAAAGAGAAATTAATGAAGAAAAAGCGCAAATGTCAGAAGAAGAGATACTAGAGGATAAAAAATGGCATGATGAACAATTGGAAACAATTATTAAAAAGGCAGAAGCTCATATGCGTCGTTTTAAGAAAGTTCCAGATCCTCAAAAAGTAGTGAAGTTCACTTTTTTACAAAAAGATGCATTGGAAATTGCACGAAATATGCAGATGAATATAAAAACTGAGCGTAAAGAAGATGATTTATGGGGGACGATAGAAATGTCATTTAATAATATGTGGTTTTTAGATTCAGCTCCTAGTGAATGGAAAGATATTTGGAATAACTTGATGAAAGAAGCTCAGAGAGTGTATATAGAAGCAAAAGATAACATGATCATGTATCAATATTATTATGATTTGACGGTAGAAGTTCCTTGTGTGCAGACACAATACAAATAATGATATATGAATGCTGTTCTGTAATAATTTTATGATATACTGTGGATATGATATGTAAAAATAGTCGGAGAAAGATTTGTGAATGCACGATTATTTAGGAGGAAAAAAGCATGACAGACGCTGAAAAAAGAGAAGCGGCTCACCAGTTTATCAATAGATGGATGGGACGTGGCAATGAGGATGAAGATGGTCGTTCTTATTGGCTGGAATTTTTATCCAATGTAATGGGGATGGAAAATCCCACAGAGCGTGTAAATTTTGAGAAGAAAGTAATCGTAAATGGGAATACAAAGCGGATTGACGTATATATCCCGGAAACACATGTCATCATTGAACAGAAAAGTCTGGGAAAGTCACTTGATCAGAAAATACATAACTCTGGAGATGTGGATTTAACACCATATGAACAGGCGAAACGCTATAATGACAATCTTCCGTATGATGAAAAAGCAAGATGGATCATAACTTGTAATTTTTCGGATATTTGGATATATGATATGAATGCCAGGGTACCGGAACCTGTTAAAATAGCGTTGGTTGAATTGCAGAGCAAGTATCTGCTCCTTGATTTTCTGGTAAAGCAGGATGTAAAAAAGTTATCTCATGAGATGGAAGTTTCTATTAAGGCTGGCGATATTGTTGGTCTGATTTATGATGCTTTCCTGAAGCAATACAAGATACCGGACGGAAATGAAAAACAGGAATCAGCAGAACAGAAAGAAAAAAGGGAACATAAGTTGAAGAGCTTGAACGCTCTTTGTGTGCGTTTAGTATTCTGTCTGTACGCAGAGGATGCTGGCATATTTGGTGAACATCGGGATATTTTTCATGATTACTTAGAAGCATATGATGTAAAAGATTGCCGGAGAGCATTGATTGAACTGTTTAAGACGCTGGATACTCCAATCGCTGAACGGGATGAATATCTTGAAGAAGATGTTGCACAATTTCCATATGTAAATGGTGGTCTGTTTGCAGATGAAACAATAGAAATCCCACCTTTTACAGAAGAAATCAAAGACCTGCTTTTGACGAAAGCATCTGAGGATTTTGACTGGAGTGATATTTCACCGACTATTTTTGGAGCAGTTTTTGAATCTACTTTAAATCCGGAAACAAGAAGATCTGGCGGGATGCACTATACATCCATAGAGAATATTCATAAAGTGATAGATCCGCTGTTTCTTGATGATTTGAAAAAAGAATTTAAGGAGATTCAAGCGGTTACTGTTCGGAGAACAAAAGAAAAGAGGTTGGATGAATTTCAGAATAAACTTGCATCTCTCACGTTTTTAGATCCGGCGTGTGGTTCTGGAAATTTCCTCACAGAAACCTATTTGTCGTTGCGGCGGCTGGAGAATGAGGTGATTCGTGAAAGAGTTGGCGGTCAGATAACATTGGGAGAAGTCCATAACCCAATCAAAGTGTCTATCCAGCAATTTTATGGAATAGAGATCAACGACTTTGCTGTTACCGTTGCAAAGACAGCTCTTTGGATTGCAGAATCGCAGATGTTGGAAGAAACCAAAAATATTGTCTATGGCTTCAATGATGATTTTCTTCCGTTGAAGACGTATGTAAATATTACGGAGGGTAATGCACTTAGGATAGATTGGAATGAAGTGGTTCCGGTAGAACGATTGTCCTATATAATGGGGAATCCACCGTTTGTTGGATATTCGTATCAATCAGAAAGCCAAAAGAAAGACATTGAGAATGTATATGTAGACGAAAATGGAAAATCAACTTCAACGGCAGGTAAAATCGACTATGTTGCGGCATGGTATTTTAAGGCTGCAAAAATGATGGAGGGTTCAGAGGTTAGAACGGCATTTGTTTCTACTAATTCCATTACACAGGGAGAGCAGGTGGCTTATGTTTGGGCTGAACTATATAAACAGTTTGATATTCATATAGATTTTGCACACAGGACATTTGTATGGGGAAGTGAGGCAAAATTAAAAGCGGCGGTTCATTGCGTTATTATAGGTTTTAGCACATCAATGTCAAAGGGAAAATGTCGTTTGTATGATAATGGAGCGCTTGAAGAAACGGTACAAATTAGTCCGTACCTAATAGATGCTCCGATTACTTTTATTAACAGTCGTACTAATCCATTATGTAATGTCCCTAAGATAACAAATGGAAATAAACCAGTGGATGGGGGATATTTGTTTTTGTCACCAGACGAAAAAGATGAACTCATACAAAATGAGCCAGAATCTAAAAAGTTCGTTCGCAGGGTTTATGGAGCAGAGGAATTTATAAATTCTAAAGAGAGATATTGCTTATGGCTGAGAGATATTTCTCCAAAAGAATTAAACAAGTTGCCGATGATAAAAAAGCGTGTTCAACAGGTTCGTGAATTTCGATTGAAAAGCACAAAAGCTGTTACTGTAAAAAGTGCGGATTCACCAACATTGTTTCAACAAATTAGACAGCCAGATGAACCATATATAATTGTACCAAGGGTATCATCGGAAAATAGAAGATATATACCGATGGGATATGAATCGCCAGAAACGATTATAACGGATTCTGTCCAGTGTATTCCAAACGCTGATTTGTATACATTTGGAATTATTACCTCTAACGTACACATGGCATGGACGCGAGTAGTGTGTGGTAGATTAAAGAGTGACTATAGATATTCTGCAAAAATCGTATATAACAATTTTCCATGGCCGGAGCCAACAGAACAGCAGAAACAGAAAATCGAAGAAACAGCACATGGAATTTTGGATGCCAGAGCACTTTTCCCAGACAGTAGTCTCGCAGATTTGTATGATCCTTTAACGATGCCAGTGGAATTAAGAAAAGCACATATTGCAAATGATAAGGCAGTTATGGCAGCTTATGGCTTTGGCATAAAAATGACAGAAGAAGAGTGTGTTGCAGAATTGATGAAGCTATATCAAAAAATGCAAGGATAAGTAAGAGGAGTAGGAAAACAGGTATTTCTAAGTGCCTATTTAATGCCTATAAAGTGCCTGGAAGTGACCTTTAAGCGCCTACTCCTTGTCGGGCTTCTCAGTATAACAACACGATAGAAGCATATTAAAATGATTTTTACGTTAAAAAAGTGCTGTGATCACAAGGCTTTTTGCAAGCAAAAATGAAAAGGCTATATATAGGTAGCCTACGAAACTGGAAGTGCCCATTTTGGGCCTGATTTAAAGAATAGTGTCCTGACAGAGAACAATGGAATGACTCTTTGCCGGGGATTCAAGGAAAGGAAAAAATGATGAATACAAAAACAGAGGGGAACACATTTACAAAGAAAATCGGGCAGACAGTCTATGTTGTCCGTTATCATTTCAATGAAGATGCAAAGGAAACACTGCAGGAGAAGAACTGCGAAAGTTTGAAATGAAACAGCAAAAGAAAAGAGAAAAGCATAAGGGGCATTAGCCCCTTGCTGGACTCATTCAAATCGGAAGTTGTATTATTGAATAAAATGGAGATTTTGATATGAAAGACAAGGCAAACAAGGGTTATTGGCAACGACTTGCAAAAATATATGCACCTTTGATGGAGTCAGATAAGAAATTTTATAATGCAATCTGCGGATATATTAGAGATTATCTCAAATCTGATATGAATGTATTAGAATTAGCTTGTGGAACAGGGCAGCTATCTTTCCCATTGTCTGATTGTACTAATAGCTGGACGGCAACCGATTTTTCGGAAAATATGATTAAGCAAGCGAAAAGGAGAGGTACAACAGAAAAACTTAGTTTTTGCGTAGCCGATGCAACGGCACTTTCATATGAGAATGAAAATTTTGATTGTGTAGTAATTTCAAATGCACTGCACATTATGCCAGAGCCTGAAAAAGCAATGCAGGAAATTCGTAGAGTATTAAAAAAAGATGGTATTTTGTACGCACCAACCTTCTTATGGGCAGAGAAAAAATCAAGTGGTTTACGAAAGCGATTGATGTCTATTACAGGATTTAAAGCATACAAAGAATGGAACAAGGAAAATTTTTGTGAGTTTATTACGGATTATGGCTTTACAGTCGTCAAAGTGAATTTGGTGGATGGCGGTTTAGCTCCTGTTGGAGTTTTGATTGCGAAAAAAACTAATTATTAAATTTGAATTTTTCTAAGTGATAGATACTTTACAAAATAAACTTCATATGTTAGATTGGTCAGCAAAAACTAACTAAAGAAAGAGGTAGATTATGAATAAATTTGATGGTGTTGCAAATACGTTATTTGTTCCGTTAGTGGCAAGAATCAATATCTCTAAAAAATTTCCAGAATATTTTATGGATGAAAAGGCTCTTGAGTTGGAGAAGTATTTACCACAAGGTGCAGATAAAGGTTCTTCTGAATATAGCAATATGGCATCGGTAGCACGTTATTACAATATGGACAAAACAGTTACTGCGTTTGCAAAAAGTTACGCAGAAAGTAATATTGTATATCTTGGTGCAGGATTAGAGACTGCTTATGACCGTTTAAGTGATAAGATTGAAAACAGAACTGTACATTGGTATGAGGCTGATTTGCCAGAAGTAATAGAGGCAAGAAAAAAAGTATTTGGTCAGCGAAAAAATGAAACGCTCATTGCAGGCGATATGTTTAAATTGGAATGGGTAAAGGAAATAGACAATTCGCTTCCTACACTGCTAATTGTGTCAGGTGTGTTCCAATATTTCCATGAAGAAGAAATCATAGCATTTATTAAGGGGTGTGGAAAAGCATTTCCAAAAGGTGAGATGTTGTTTGACGCTACAAGTGAGAGTGGATTAAAGTTTACGAACTGGTTTATCAAACGTACAGGAAATGCAAGTGCTATTATGTATTTTGGTATTAACGATAGCAAAGAATTTGCAAACAAATGTAGTATGGAATTATTGGAAGAAAAGACATTCTTTCCAGAAGCATTGAAGATGTTAGGGAAGAAACTTTCTTTTGTTACAAAAGTATCTATGAAGGTTGCAGAGAAGAAGAAACAGGTAATAATTCTTCGTTTGAAATTGAATTAACTACCGTAAAATTCAAGTTTGACAGTATTAAAAATAGAATGTAAATTTGAGAACGCTTAAAGCCACTGTTGCGCGACAGAAGATGATGCAAAAAAGAGGGATTCTCTATTACTGACATTGGGGAATTTGGCGATTATTCCGCAAGCTTTAAATGCATCTATACGTGATGCTGCATGGAATGTAAAAAAGGCGGGAAAGGGACAAAATAAACCAGGTTTACTTTTGTGTGCGAGCGGACTTTATACATTACATGACGTACTTCAAAAAAATGATTGGAACGAACATGAAATAGAAAATCGTGCAGAATGGCTCTTAGCTAATGCACAGAATATTTGGAAAATATAGAATATTCCAAATCCATAAAAGTTGAATGAAAACCAATATGAGAATTTTACAGGTGGTACAAAATTTGTAAAATTTTCATATTGGTTTTTTGATAATCTGCAAAAATTATAAATTTGGATATTAAGGAAAGTTTCGGATTTTTGATTTTTTATGTATTTTTCAATTTTGGATATGGCTCCGAAATTGGCAATTTTGCGGAAGTGTATCCACACTTCCTGTCCTTGCTGTTTTTAAAATCACATAGTGATTTCACAGGGATATAGAGATATTTAGTCTATTTTATATTCCTGTGTTGTGACCGGAAAAATTCGGGGAACCAAGTGTATATTTATGCTGAATGTGAGGAACTGGGGAGCACAATCCTCAGCAAGAATCCTACGTCCGGAAAATATCATATTGCTAAAATAGCGATATGGTATTACCGGGGTGGATCTTGCTCTAGTGTATATTGAGACCTCGGCATAAATAGAAAAATGGGTTTGGGGAATCCCCAGCAAGATAAAAACCTGATGAAAGAACATTTGTCGGAAAGACAATATTGTTAAACACAGGTGGATCTTGCTTTAGAAAATGATTAGCCATAATGAGTTGGAACGTGGGAGGAGGAAGTGTAAAAAAAGAGAGAGCCATAAGTAACTCTCTCTGTGATAAAATCAAAAAGTTATAGTATCAGTGGTTCGGTAAGATTACAAAAATCCTTAACAGGAATATTTTCTTTAAGTGGTAAAGCTGTCTCTAAAAAGGTTTCGTCTGCAAATCTTTCGAGTTCAGAATCAAAATGTATAATTGAAGCATTTGTATTTAATTGATATGGCGGAATTGTAACAAAATAATCATAATCTTCGTAAGAAGGAGTGGCGCAAGAAACTTTGATTTTTCCGCCCAATTTCAATTTTGCAAATTCTCCATAAATGGCAGTTAAGGCTTTTTTTCTTTCTTCATCAGAAGTAATTCTATCTACATATCTAATATACCAATAATCTATATTTCCCTCTTTTAATTTAATTAAATAATCGTATGATCTGGGTGTTCCAGATTTTATTGTCCATTCAATTTTATGCAGACTTGTCATCATGGAAAGTCCACGCATTAAGGTAGAAAAAAATTTTTCATGCACCTGAACAGTAGAGAGATCCAGAGAAAATCCATTGTCTGCAATTATCTTTTTTCGTTCCCGTATTTTCTTAGAAGAATATCCCGTTGCATCATATAATTCTTGGATAAGTTCTGGATCATCAATGGCTTTTGCAATTTTATCAATAGTGCTTTTATATGGTCTTCCAGATCGGGCACCGTTGAGCATTCGTGAAATGGTTGCATTATTTAAGCCTGTTTGTTCAGATAATTCTTTTTGTGTTTTTTTCTGTAAAATGATTTGAAGTATATTGATGAATCTTTCCTGATCGTAAACGCTGTCAGGATTTATTAGTGTGCCTGAATTTGATATAAATTCGCTCATTCAAATCTCCTCTTGACTTCTTTGACTTTGTATAAATTGACTTCTTGTATTTTATCTTATCAATTATATCCCTAAAAATCAATTTAAAACATAAAGAAATCAAAAAATGTTTTATTGATGTTCTTATAAAAGTCAAAGAAGTCAAAAACGTAATTGACATTTTGACATCTTTGCGTATAATGTAAATCAAGAAGTCAAAGAAGTCAAATGAATCAAAAGAAAGGAAGGAGGGCTGTGGATTGAAATATAGGGTTGTTTCGGTTTTGAAAGATAATAGACCACGTTTTTTGATTATTTCTGATATTGAAGAAATTGAAATCCTTCCATCAAAGTATTTGAAGCATCTGGATCAGATTAATGCTTCTCCGAATACTGTAAAATCCGCAGCCTTCGCACTTTCATATTATTACAATTATCTGCAGGAGCAAACGATAGGATTGGATGAGATTACATTGCTATCCTATTCAGAGCAGAATAAACATTTTATTGATTTCTTGTATTGGGTTAAGAGTGGAAAGCATACTGAGCATAATACACAGACGAGCAATAAGACCTGCAATATGTATCTTGGTGCAGTCTTCAGATACTACCAGTTTTTGGCACTGGAAGATGTTTTACCAATGCTTAAAGTCTTACGAGTAAAAAAAGTATCGTATTTTGACAGTATGGGAGTAAATCATCAAAATGCAGTGAATTCGTTTAAAGGTTTCTTCAAAGAAGAAGAACCTAATCTGGAAGAAATAACATCCGAAGAAATACAGGAGCTGATAAATGCCTGTACGAATGATAGAGATCGATTGCTGATAGCAATGATGGCAGAAACCGGTCTTAGATTAGGGGAAATTCTGGGAATCCATTATACCGAAGATATTGATTTTGAAAGAAGGACGGTTCGGGTAAGGTATCGTGAATCCAATACCAACTTGGCAAGAGCAAAAAATGCAGAATATAGAATTGCTTTGTTAAGTAATACAACTTTTGAGTTCTTGGTTAAGTACATTTCTGATAACCGGAAAAGTCTGATGAACTCGGAGTATCTATTTACAAAATTGACTGGAAAAAACAAAGGGGAGCCATTAGATGCGGATTCTGTGTATAGCATGTTGAAAAGGCTATCCAAAAAAACGGATATCAATTCCCATCCGCATCAGCTCCGACACTATTTTGCGGAGGAAAGAAGAAAAGAAGGATGGGATTTGAATGACATTCGTTTTGCCCTGGGGCATAAGAAAGTTGAAACTACCATTAAATACTTGGGTGAAAATAATGAACGATTGATAGAAGCAACAGATCAATACTACTCAAATAATGAAGATTTATACCAAATTGCAGATTTTCTGTAAAAGGAAGGAGGGATTACCTTGGCAGTATTAAAAATTGTTCCGAAGTTATATCAGGAAAAAATATCTGAGAAATTAAAGGAAGAAATATCTTTGGTTACGAATGGAGAAGCAAAATATTATAACCGGTTATACAAATTTTTTCAGTATACAGATATACAGTGTACTGCAGATATTAACTATGAAACGAGAAAAATGTATATGGATTCTCTTGAAAAAGAGGATATTTCAGAAAAATATAAAGTGGAATTAATGAGCTTATTTGATCGTTTAAAAATAGAAAATATACCGGATGTCTATTCACATGGAAATCCCTTCTCTGTAGAACAGGAGTTTTTTAAGCAAGACAAATTGTTTTTGCTGTATATCCCTAATAAGAAGAAAGCACAATCTTTCCGTCAGGTGGTCGATAAGAATGATTTGTTATGGGACTTAACGAGGATACATTCATCACAGTTGGTGCGACAGACAAAAATATTGCTGTGTGAAATTCTGAATATGGATAAGGCACAAAGACATCGAAGATATTTTTTAGAACCATTAAAAGCACTTATACGGTTTTGCGATAAGTACGGAATAGATGATATTGAAGAAATGGAACAGGCAGACGAAAACAGATTTTATCTGTATTTAAATAATGAGCCGGAAATTATAAAAAAACAGGCTTCTAAGATTGTTGAGTTTGCGAGAAGAACGTTATTTCTAACAGATCCAGAGACAAATTGGCGAGCGTGTATCTGGTATATGGATAGGTTTCAGTTTGATAAATCGAGAATCAATGCCAGTTCACCTGTTAAAAGCCTTTCATTTATTAATATTTACGAAAAAGAAAATCGTTGGTATTTACAATTATACGCAAAATATTTGGTCGGGATATCTGATCTGTCTTTATCAAATATCCGAAATACAATAAGTTTTATTTCACAATTTTTAAAATATCTGGATGGACAGAGTAAAAAAGTAACTGAACTGGAGATGCAAGATATAGCGGATTATGTGTCTGTTTTGGATGAGTCCGATATTAAGTATTCCACTTTTAACCGACATATCACACATATGCATACATTTCTACAGTTTTTGAAAATGAAAAATATTGAAGTGTTGAAGTTTTATCCGGAACGATTTTTAAAAAAAGGTTTTTCGGAACACAATGAAAGAAGTGTTCCAGAAAAAACAATTGCTCATCTAATTAAGGAGCTGCCGACATTCCCAGAGCATTTACAGTTGATGTATTTGATTTTGTTTTGCACAGGAATTAGGAAAAGCGAGGTTTGTACAATAAAATCGGGAGCCTTTTATTCACAAGGCAATGAGAATTGGATGCGCATATATCAAAGCAAAATGCGGAGGGAAAAAGTCATTCCTGTTCCCAGTTTATTGGTTGGACTGGTGAACGATTATGAAAAAAAGTACGGAATAAAAAATGGGGAGTATTTATTCAAAAATAAAAAGGGTGGTGCATTTAATGGACAGACATTTTCAAATCAGATGATTCGGGAGTGTAAGGCCCGTGGGATTGCCTGCGGAGATTATATCTTTAGAGCACACGATTACAGACATAACCTTGCAACCTCAATGTACGGAAATGGAGTTTCTATACAAGGAGTACGAGATTATCTAGGACATTCAAGTGAGAATATGACAAAACAGTACATTGATTTCATGCCGGAACGTATTGTATCGGCTGAAGATAAATATTTTTCAAAAAATCAGTCATTTAAATTGAAAGGAGTAGAAGATGATGAAAGGTAATATTAATTTGATTTCTTATGACTGTTATCAACAAGCTACAGAAAAACAGTTGGCTAGTCTGAAATGGAAGGAAAACAGGGTGTACTATGTATCAGAGATTCATAATGAAAAGATACAGGATGAGATTTATGGGTATATTGATGATAGATGTAGACGTTTATCATTATCAACAGCAGTAAATGATATTTACAGATTTGATCTGTTGAAAGAATTTCTGAATGAGAAGTGTACAAGTTGTAGTAGCATCACTGATAAAAAATGGGAAGAACTGGAGAGAAGCTATAAAGCATTTTTATATAAAAAAGGATTAGCGCTGTACGTTAGAAGAAATAGACCGGATAGGCGGAATGTTGAGCAACAAAGTAGCGCTCAGGTTTCTTTTCTGAAAATGTATTATGAGTATGTTGTGAAGTGTAAAACAGCTGATATTCCAGAAAATGAAAAAGATGTATGGGATATGAGAAAGTTGGATATTGTGCCAAGGAGTAATCCGATTCGTGGAAGATATAGATTAGATTTTCGTGAGATCAGGCAGAAAGAATTTAAAGAGATAATAAAGAGAATATTGTATAGCCACTGCCAGACAAAAGCAATGGGTAGTATAAAAGGTGAATTGCGTGGATTCCGTCGGTTTGCTAGCTTCATGTATGATCGGTTTCCAGAAGTAAAGCATTTTACAGAAATTAGCAGGGATATGATAGAAGATTATCTGGTTTATATAAAAACGGATACCGGTCTTACATCAGTCAGTTACACGACAGAGCTGTCGGTTTTGGATAATCTGTTGGATGAAATAGGGCGTGAACTGGAAATAGAAAATATATGCAACCTTTTTCTGTCCAGTGATTGCAGAGCATATGATAACGCTTTACCAGAAGCGTATTCAGATGCAGAAATCAGGAGATTTAATTGTGCATTAACAAAATTAAAGCCCCAGTTAGGCAGATGTTTAATAATACATCAGATGCTAGGTACAAGAATAGAGGATACGTTGACTTTGCGAAGAGATTGCTTATCTGAGAAATCTGGACATTATTTTATAACTATTATCCAGCAGAAAACAAGGAAATACAAAAGACCAGTTAGCGATCAGCTGGTAGAATTGATTAGAAAAGCAATAGAAGTTTCAGAAAAGGAGCATCCAGATTCAGAATATATTTTTCTGCAAGATAATGGAAAATTGTATACAGATTCAATGCTGAAATATCATGTAAATATCATGATTTATGAAAATGATATCAGGGATGATAAGGGAAATTATTTTGAGTTTCGTACACATCGTTTTAGACATACTTTTGGAGTAAAACTTACAGAAATGAAATTAGATGATGATAGCATTGCAAGGCTGTTGGGGCATAAGGATACACGAACCATACCACATTATCGGCGGTTAAGAAACGAAGCATTAGCGGAGGATACAAAGGCTGTACGAGATGAAATGAATGAATTATTAGCACAATACAGGAGGGAAAAGGAAAATGCAGAAACACGATAAAATGGTAGCACTGGCAAAAGAAAAAAGTGCGGAAATGACGGAAACAGCAATAACAGCTATTGAAACAATGTATAGAAAAAATATAAAAATTTCAGTTGCTGAACTTACAAAACTAACAGGACTTTCCAGAGGTTTTTTCTATAATAATCCGAATGTGAAACAGGTCATGATGGAATTGAAGGAAAAACAACAGGGAATGATATTGCAAAATCCTAAAAGCGCTGCTATTGCAAAAGCACAGGAAGCACGGATTAAGAGTTTAGAACAGAAACTATCCGATAGTGTTCCGAAAAACGAATATGAAAGTCTTCAGAAAAAATATGAAGAATTACAGGTGAAATATAGTCAAATGAAAAAGGGAACACTGTTGAAGATGTACGACCAATTATAGGAAGAAAAGGAGAATATTTTATGCAGAACGAAATTTATGATGAGAAAAATGGACTTACTTATATGTTATGTGGAGATTATTATTTGCCGGAATTGGCACTTACAGATATCGAACCAACTTATGGGAAATATGGGATGCTTCGTAAAAGCTATTTACAGGAACACAGAAAGGCAAAATATCAAATATTGTTGTTACAAGGAAAACTTGTCGAGCATTTGAATCAGATTGATGCAGAAGCAAGGGATAGGGAAGAACAATTAGTAAAACAGATGATGGAGAAACAAGGAATTACAGAGAAATTAAAAAGGCAGGACAACATGGAATGGACAAGGAGGATGAATGTCATTTGTCATGATGCAGAAGAGATGATTTTGACGGAAATGATATACACAAAAGGATAATGAACTGCATTGGATAGCAAGAATTTTGCAGCCCGGATAGCAAAAAAGTGGAAGTCCGGATAGCAAAAAAAAGGAAGTCCGGATGGCAAGATTCTTGCTGTCCGGAAAGACAAAAAAGTGAGGGATTAAAAATGTTGGTTAAGTACATAATAAAAGTGTTTTTATATTTAATTCTTGCAGTAATGACATTGATTCGCTGGTTATTAAAAATTCCGATGATGTTGGGAAATATTTTGCTTTACTTTTTATCAATTATATTTATTCTGACAGGTGTTTTGAGTTATGGATTTGCATTGGAATCTGCAAGAGAATGTGGGCGAATGATAATAATTGGGATGGCATTTGGTGCAATACCAGACTTTGTCCCATTTTGGGGAAAAAGTTTAGAGACATTGGTTGCCAAACTGTTAAGTATGACAAATGAATGAGAAAGTCAATATGAAAGAGGGCTGTGAAAGGCTCTCTTTTCTTTTTGCAACTGTGGAATGGCAAGATAATAACGTTATATACAGTGTATATTAAGTACAGATATTGTATTTCTGCATGATGGGAACATAGGGAGTCCATATAAAGGCGATAAACACCGGGCATGAAGGAAGCTTAAGTACGGCACATGCAAATTCGGCAGAAGATATGCTTTCACGTCTGGAAACAATGACTCTGATGGGAGTAGATCTTCCGCTGGAAGCAATTCGAAGACAGATCGCCTCCGGAGTGGATATTCTGGTTCATCTTGGACGTATGAGAGATAAGAGTCGTAAAGTACTGGAGATAACAGAGGTTTGTGGATTCGAAAATCATGAAATAAAGACCAGGACACTTTACAGATGGCAGGAGGGAAAGGGGCTTGTACAGACAGCACAACTTCTGAACAGAGAAAAACTGGTCCGGGCAGGAGTGGAATTATGAAGCAGGATTACAGAGAATATCATTTTACCGGAAAGGAGATCGTGAAATATCTGATACAGAGCATTCTGCTCTGTGGAGCACTGGATTATCTTTTTTATCAAAATAAATGGCTGATGATACTGGCAATACCGGTGTCTGTCATATTTTTAAAGGTACGGAAGAAGCAGCTTATCCGGGAACGGAGGAAAAATCTGAATTATCAGTTTAAGGATGCACTGAATGCGTTGAGTGTGGCAGTACAGGCGGGTTATTCTGTAGAAAATGCAGTCTCAGCGTGTGCCAGAGATCTGGAGCGCATGTATCCGAAGGATGCAGATATAGTAAAAGAATTCCGATATATGGAAAGCCAGCTTAAGGTCAGTGTTCCGGTAGAAGAACTGTTTCGCAGTCTTGGTGAGCGCTGTGGAATTGAAGATATGGAGAATTTTGCGACAGTCTTTTACACAGCGAAGCGGACCGGAGGTGATATGTCAAAAATCATCCAGACATCTGCGAGAATGCTGGGGGATAAGATTGATGTCAAGAAAGAGATCGAGACGACTCTGGCAGCAAAAAAAGCAGAACAGATGGTTATGAGTCTGATGCCGGTGGGAATCATTATTTATTTGAAACTGACCTCTCCGGGATTTCTGGGAGTGCTGTATGGAAATCCCTTTGGTATCTGTGCTATGACGATATGTCTTGGGATATACAGCTTTTCTTACTGGCTCGGAAGAAGAATTGTAGATATAGAGGTGTGATATGTGGGTACATGTTGTAATATTTATGGCCACTGCCGGAATCGGCATCGCCTGGAAAGCAGGATGGCTCCGCCTGGATGGATTTGCAGACAGGGAAAGTATCCGGTTATTTCTGATCGTGGCAGTCTGTGGAAACTGTCTTGGAATGGCTCTGACGATGACCAGCGGTGTAAGAGAAATTTATACAGATGGGTATCGCCTTGAAAAAGAAACGACCGGTGCATATACAGAAGAATTTGAGGTTTCTGTAGACGGACAGGATGCAGAAAAGATTGATGTGCAGATCCCGGAGAAAGAAAGTGAAGAAGGACAGGCAGCAGAAAAGACAGAGAAAGAAGAGAGTCCGGAAGAATCCAGAAAGAAAGAACTAAGAGAAGCGATTGAGAAGTACAATGAAATCAAAAAGGATCCTGATTATTATTACCTTCCAAAAGACTGGAAGGGACAGAAACTGGAATGGCAGAAACCGGGTGATACCACAGGAACACTGATCGCAGCTTTAAGTTTGTTTGCAGCTTTTGTACTTATGCTCAAAAAAACGAGAGAAGAGCAGGAGGCATCAGCGAAGCGTGCGGAGCAGCTTCTGATGGATTATCCGCCTCTGATCCTGAAATTTACACTTCTTATCCAGGCAGGTATGACGGCAAGGCGGGCATTTCAGAAGATGGCATCGGATTATATGAGGTCAAAACCGGTAAAAGGACATTTTGCATATGAAATGATAGTACTGGCCTGTCGGGAGATGGACAGTGGTGTGGCAGAACTGGAGGCTTATCGTCGTTTTGGCGAACGGTGCGGTCAGATGAAATATAAGACTTTTTCAACGATCCTGATCCAGAATCTTCAAAAAGGAAGCAGACATATGGCAGATCTTCTGGAGCAGGAGGCAATGGAAGCGTGGGATGAACGAAAAAGAAAGGCAAGGGTTCTGGGAGAAGCGGCAGCTACGAAACTTTTGATACCAATGATCATGATGCTTATCGTAGTTATGGCGATCATTATGATTCCGGCATTTCTTTCATTTTATGGACAGTAAGTAACTATTCAGAAGGTGCTATAAAAACCTATGGAAATATCCAAAAATAGCAGTTATTGACAGGAAACAGTATCGGGAGGTATGTACATGAGAGATTTTGTGGATACAGTTAAAGCGTTTGCAAGAGAAGAAGAGGCAGTCGGTGTTGTTGAAATCATTCTGATCCTGGTAGTACTGATCAGCCTGGTAATTATTTTTAAGGATCAGCTCACAAGTCTGGTAGAGTCTATTTTAAGTAAGATTACAAAACAGAGTAATTCTATCTGATCCGGAGAAGTGCCTATGGAGAAAAAAGGCAGCATTACGGTTTTTCTGGCTCTGATACTCAGTATTCTATTGTCGCTTGTCAGTGCCAGTCTTCAGTCAGTGCAGGCAGCAGCGACAAGAACTCAGATTCTGAATGGAATGGATATAGGACTGTACTCTTTGTTTGGGCAGTATGACCGTTCTCTTCTTCGGGATTATGATCTGTTTTTTCTGGATGGAACTCAGGGAGGAACGGAATTAAACCTGGCGGCTGTTTATGACAATCTGGAATCCTATATAAAACCTGTATTGAAGCAGAATGGCCGGAAGCTTCGGATTAAACAGGGAGGATTTACGGGATACAGGCTGGCAACGGATCAGAATGGAGAAGTTTTTTATCATCAGGCGGTGTCCTATATGAAGGATACATTGGGAAGCCAGGGTGTACAGGTACTTCTGAAACGCATGAAAGAAAAAGAAGAAAAAACAAAGAAGGCAGAAGAAGACGGAAAATCAACAGAAAATGGCGAAACGCTGAAAAATTATGATTCGGAAATGAATAATGCCTTTAATAAGAGTAAGGAAGCAGAAGAGAATGCAAAAACGGAAGAAACCAAAAAAGATGACGGAAATAATGGAGCAGATTTTGAAAGTGGAGATGCAGAAGATGAATTTTCAGACGGAGAATCCAATGATGCGAAGAATCCGATTCCAGCCATAAAGAAAATTCGAACCATGAGTATTCTGGACCTGGTTGTGCCACCGGCAAAAGGAATATCGGATGTACAGATTTCGACAAAAGATTTTGTATCAAAGAGAAACATCCAGAAGGGAATGTCCATGCCGGGAGAAGCGACAGAAGATTCTTCACAGTCTTCGCAGCTTCTGTTTCAGAAATATCTGACAGACAGACTGGGAAATTACCAGAAACCGGCATCATCAGGACTTCAGTATCAGCAGGAGTATATTCTTGGTGCGGGTGACAATGACAGAGCAAATCTCCGTATTGTGGCGAATCGACTGATCATGATCAGAGAAGGGATCAATGCGGCATATCTGATGTCAGATCCTGCAAAACGAGCACAGATGCATGCACTGGCACTTGGAATAGCATCCGCCTTTCTAGTTCCGCCGGCAGCATTTATTATTGAAGGAGCACTTCTTTTATGCTGGGCTTTTGCAGAGAGTGTTCTGGATGTCAGAGAACTGTTTCATGGCGGTAAAGTGCCGATTGTAAAGAGTGCGGCAACCTGGCAGGTATCATTGGAAAGTATTCCTCATCTTCTTGAAAATCTGGACAGTCAGAGAAAAACCAATGAAAATGGAATGTCCTATGAAGATTATCTTCAGGTGCTTCTTATGACAAAATCAAAAAAAGAAAAACTGGAACGGGGAATGGATATGATCGAAGTCAGCATCCGTGAAAAAAAGGGAAGGGACAGTTTTCGGCTGGACTGCTGTATTGAGGCGATAGAAGCTTCTGTGGATGTCAGTTCCGGCAGAAAGAAAGTATTTAACGTAACACGGCAGTATAGTTATATCTGAAAATAAGGGCGGTTTCGAAGGATAACCGCCCGGCAAAAAAAGAGGTGCAGAAAGATGCTTTTTCAGAAAGTAATAAGTGATGGGTATTTAAAAAAGATAGACAGAAAGAAAAAAGAAAGGAAACGCTCTCTTAAAAAATCAGTTCTCCAGTTTCCCCCGATGAACGGAGAGTATCAGAAGCTTTCTGAAAAGGTATCTTTCTGTGCCTTTTGGGGAAGGCTGCGAAAAGCAAGTCTTGCAGTTGAAACAGCACTGGTACTTCCCCTTTTCTTTCTTGGTATGGTGACGATGATCTCTTTCATGGATATTTATCAGCTTCAGACGGTACATCTTCAGAAACTTTGCGAGAGAACAAAAGAGGCAGGAATGTACGCATATGCATTGGACGAAAAAGGGCCGGAGAAGATAACTTTGCCTGATGCATATTCGTATACACCGGTGGGAGGGCTGATTCCACTCTCAAAGGTCTGGATGCAGAATACGATAACGGTTCATGCCTGGACTGGAGCAGAAGAGAAGACGGATGTCGGTTCTGAAGCTTCGCCGGAAGAGATGGTGTATGTAACAGAATCTGGCACGGTTTATCACAGGAATCCAGGGTGCAGATATCTCAGGGTATCACTTCAGCAGGTAGCCGGTTCCAGAATTGCTTCCATGAGAAATACTTATGGCGCAAAATATTATCCCTGTGAGTCGTGCAGCCGTAATCAGAGTCCGGCAGGCTGCGTTTATGTTACCTCGACAGGGAATCGTTATCATAATCAGGAAACCTGCAGTGGGCTGAAGCGAACAATAAGACTGGTGAAGCTGTCACAGGTAGAGGATATGCATGCCTGCAGCAGTTGCGGATAAGAAGGGAGAATATTTTGAAAGAACTATATACAGTACTTTTTCTGGCGGCAAACAGCTGGCTGGATTTCAGGTCAAGAGAGATTTCATTGGTTCTGGCAGGAATCTATGGGATAAGCGGGATTATGTACAGTATTTTTACAGGCAGACCAATTGGAGATATACTGATTCCGGCGGGAATTGGAATGATGTTTCTTGCAGCCGGATTTTTGAGTTGTGGAACAGTCGGAGTTGGAGATGGCTGGATACTGGCTGCGCTGGGAACGCTTTTGAGTACCGAAATCTATGTTCA
This sequence comes from Blautia sp. MSK17_66, assembly GCF_020538025.1. Taxonomy (NCBI): domain Bacteria; kingdom Bacillati; phylum Bacillota; class Clostridia; order Lachnospirales; family Lachnospiraceae; genus Blautia; species Blautia sp. MSK17_66. Next base: position 49,220 of record NZ_JAJBNQ010000011.1, on the reverse strand, counting down.
GATGCTCTGTATGGGTCTGTTTTTTGCGGCAGGATGGTCAGGTGTTCTTCTTGCAGTGTTTGGAAAGAGCAGAAAAACAGAGATACCGCTGGTTCCGTTTCTGCTGGCAGGATATATAGGAGCTGTGCTGCTATGAAAAGAGAATATTTAAGAAAGGGAAGCTTTACGATCGAGGCGGCCTGTGTAATGTCACTGGTACTTCTGGTATTGATGGGTGTTTTATATCTGACTTTTTTTGTGCATAACCGGGCATGGTTGACGGCTGCCGCCTGTGAATCGGCGCTCACCGGAAGCATAGAAGGAATAAGAAAAGACGGACAGGCAGAGCAGGCGGCAGAGATCAGATGCAGAGAGCTTGGAAATGTTGGTTTTTTTGGAGCAGAAAATCTGATGGGACAGGTGCAGGGCGGAAAAAAGATCAAGGTGACTTATACTGCTGATACCATTTCCGGATTTGGTGGTCTGAAATGGGAACTTATGGCAGAAGGAAGTTCTTTGATCATCCGTCCGGCGGCATGGATCCGGAAGATCAAAGCAGCGTCTGAAGTAATAGAAGAGATGGGAGAATAAAAAATGTATGCGGAATATAAACGTGATATGAGCCATAATTATCTGATCCTGCATGGAGAAAATCCGGTAGACACTTCTTCTTATCAGGTGAGGATGCTGACAGGAAATGCAGTGCCTTCTATTCTGAAATGTCGTATTCAGGGACTGGATGGAAATTTCCTGTTTTATTATGATATTACTTCAAGACAGTCACTGGCTTCATTCTATGAACAGAAGAAACTTCAGGTTTCTGATATCCGACTTATCTTTGGCGGAGTTGTAAAGATTATGGAAGAGATGATGGAGTTTCTTCTGAATCCGGATCAGCTTCTGCTTTCGCCGGAATATATGTATCTGGATGTTGAGAAGCAGAAGATGTATTTCTGCTGTCTTCCGGGTGAGCCCAAAACAATCAGTGAACAGTTTCGGGAGATGACAGAATATTTTCTTCCAAAGCTCGACCACGAAGAAGCATCTGCAGTGACAATGGGATATGGTATTTATCGAAAGGCACTGGAAAATGGCATCTGTCTGGAAATGATCAAAGAAATCATTTATCAGAATGTGCCGGAGACATCCGAGAGAAGAGATGAAGAAACAAAGCCTGTGGAAGAGCCTCCGGAATGCCTGGTGCTGCCGGAAGAAAAAGTACCGGATCCCGGTGAAAAAAGGGCAGAAAAAAAGGAAAAAAACAAGAGAAAAACAATAGACGGCAGACTTCTGTGGATTGGAGGCTGCGCTCTGGGAGTGTTTCTTCTGCTGGGCGTTGCTGTAGCGTGTTATCTTGGATATCTTCCGGAAGTTCCGATAGAAGCTGTGCTGCTGGCAGCAATTGTTTTGCTGGGGATTGGGGCTTTGGGCTCCTGGCTCAGTAAGAAAAACCAGAAAAAAAAGAACGAAACTCTGGAATGGAGACAGAAAGTCAAAAAGGAAATTGCCGGAAAATCTGAGAAACTCGAGAATTTTCAGAGCAGTTGTAAGAACGTGAACCAGGATACAAAACCACATGAGTATCATAAATTTGAATCGTCAGATGAAAGCTTTGGATTCGGGAAAAACCTTTATACAGGAAGCGAAAAGAGAGAAGAAGAGAATTATGGTGAAACGATGCTGTTATCCTCCGGCTCGGTCAAAGGGCCTGCCAGCCTGGTAAGCAGAGAGCCTGGTGAACTTGCAACAATTTTTCTGGAACAGGACCTCACCGTTATAGGAAAACTGGAAAATGCGGCAGATGCAGTAATTCCACGGGCTACTGTAAGCCGTGTCCATGCCCGGATACGTAAAGAGGAGGAAGGCTATTTTCTGGCCGATCTGAATTCCAGAAACGGAACTTCTGTAAATGGAAGATTGCTCAGGGCAAATGAAGAGTATCAGCTTCAGGATGAAGATGAAGTAGATTTTGCAGAAGCGAGATATGTGTTCATAAAATAGAAATATGCCGGGCTATGGAGTTCTTGCTATATGGAGATCCATCTGTTAGAATATACGGAACAACATAAAATGTTGAGTCTTGGAATGTTACAGAATGGAGTGAAGAATTTGGAAGAGATCCGAAAAGAACCTGCAACGATGGCATTGATCCTGATCAATGTTCTGGTCTTTATTGCAGTAGAGTTTACCGGGACATCTCAGGATGCCTGGCATGTACTGGAATATGGAGCTGCTTATACTCCATATATCATACAAAATGGAGAGGTCTATCGTCTGTTTACTTCTATGTTTCTTCATTTTGGAATTGAACATCTTGTCAATAATATGCTGGTATTGTTTGTGCTTGGCAGCCGTCTGGAACGGGTGATTGGCAAAATACGTTTCCTTCTGATCTATCTGCTGGGCGGAATAGCAGGAAACGTGGTATCATTGCTTCTGGAATTAAAGACGCAGGAGTTTTCTGTATCTGCCGGTGCGTCCGGTGCAGTTTTTGCAGTAATGGGTGCCATGATCTATATAGTGATCCGAAATAAAGGATGGCTGGGTGATCTGTCCATGAGACAGATCCTGGTGATGGCAGCATTTTCCCTCTATTTTGGCTTCACCAGTTCAGGCGTGGACAATGCCGCTCATATAGGTGGTCTGCTTGCAGGTTTTGTACTGGCAGTCCTGTTCTGGCATCCTTCAGGATCCAGAGGAATATATACATGAAAAGTGCTTCCGGTACCGGGAGCACTTTCAACTTTTATGGAACCGTGATGTGCTTTAATAATCTGTCTGGCGACAGAAAGTCCGAGGCCTGTGCCGCCGGACTTATAGGTTATGAAAGGTTCAAATATCCGCGATTTTTGAGATGGGGTCATGCCGCATCCGTTATCCTGAACAGAAATATGTACATATTGAGCAGTGGATTCGGCACGAAAACAGATGCTTCCATGTGTATGGCTGATGGATTCCTGAGCGTTGCGAAGAAGATTTAGAAATACCTGTCGGATTTTCAGGGGATCCAGAGATAATTTTGGGAGATTATCGGGGATGTCCGTTTTAAATTCGATTTCCAGATATTTCAGAACAGGGCGAAAAGACCTTGATATTTCGTTTAAGCAGGGACTTAAGTCAGTTAAAACAAGAGAAAGCTGTCCTGCATTCTGGTATCGCGACATGTCATCCAGCAGTGCATGGATATATTCCAGATTTTCGAGTATGTTTTCCCACTGTTCATCGTTGGAGAGTTGAGGGTGGGAGGAAGCGAGAAGCTGCAGTTCACTGGAGAGAAGTGCCAGTGGATTTCTCAGTTCATGCGAAAACCTGGAAAACAGGATTTTAATTTGTTCTGTATGTTTTGCGGAATCGATTTTTTCTTTCATAATCTGTCACCTCATCTCAAGTGTAGCATTGTAAAATGCAGGCGGCAACAAATTTCGTATTGAAAAAATCGTCAAAATACGTCACAATAGAGCTAGAAAACACTATAAAATAAAGGAGAAATTGATCATGGAAAATTGTATTTTTTGTAAAATCGCAAATGGAGAGATTCCGTCAGCTACTTTATATGAGGACGAAGATTTCCGGGTGATCCTGGATCTGGGACCGGCAAGCAAGGGACATGCCCTGATTCTTCCGAAGGCTCACGCAGCTGATATTTATGAACTTCCGGACGAAACAGCAGGAAAGGCAATGATTCTTGCAAAACATATGGCAGCCAGACTCAGAGACGGACTGAACTGTGATGGTTTTAATATTGTACAGAATAACGGAGAAATCGCAGGTCAGACCGTATTTCATTTTCATATGCATCTGATTCCAAGATATGAGGGAGATAATGTTGGAATTACCTGGAAACCGGGAAAACTGACAGATGAAGAGAAAGAGGAAATTCTGGCAAAAGTAAAATAAAAATGTCAGGATGATGCAAAAGATATGGTTGAGAATTTTACAGATTTCTATGATACTTTATTTGAATTCTCAGCAAACATTGCCTACAGGATCGTAAAGGAAAAGAACATATCCAAGGATATTGCACAGGAGGTATTTATGTACTTTCTGAAAGAAGAGGACAAACTGGATTATTCTGATGAAGAATGTTTAAGAGCCAAGGTTCATAATAAAACTAGAAAGGTATGTCTTGATTATCTGAAACGTTCCTGTAACAGACATGAAATGTGTATTATTGACGATGAGGATAACGGTGAGGAGATTATAGATGAGAAGGCTAATCCGGAAGCTGTTATCCTCGAATTAGAAGATAAGGCGGACAGGAATCGTGCGCTGGAAATGCTCCGGAGAGAGAATCCTGTAAGTTACGAAATCCTGCTCAGGACACAAGTTTATGGAGAACCACCGGATGTGGTAGCGAAGGAGTATGGAATCAGTAGAAATGCGGTTAATAATCGTAACTTCAGGGCGAAGGCGTGGATGAAAGAGAAACTTAAAAAAATACGCAGACAACCCTAAAGTGGGCAGTCTGCGTAAAATATCTGTCGTTTATTTTGATGGGACACATCCTTCAATAAGAGAAACGATGTGATGGATAGAATCCATCTGTTTGCTTTTTGCCATGGCTTCTTCGAAGGAAAGGCGGTTATCATAAAGCTGATGAATGGTGTCAAGAAGCTTCTGATCGGTAATCTCCTCCTCTTCAAGAACCATGCTGTATCCCTGTTTTTCGAAGGAACGGGCATTCAGGATCTGGTCACCACGGCTTGCATTGGCGGACAGCGGGATCAGGAGATTTGGTTTATGGAGAGCACTGATCTCACAGATTGCATTAGCTCCTGCACGGGAAATCACAACGTCTGCCAGGGCAAAGAGATCCGGCAGTTCGTCTTTGATATATTCGTATTGAACATATCCGGCAGTACCGGTCAGTTTTTCGTCCATTTTTCCCTTACCGCACAGATGGATCACCTGGAAATCCTTCAGAAGTTCTGGAAGGATCTTGCGGACATGGTCATTAACCGAGGCAGCACCAAGACTGCCGCCGATGATCATAAGGACTGGTTTATCAGCAGTGAAACCACAGAACTGACGGCCGGCTTCCTTATTACCATTTAATAATTCCTGACGGATCGGAGTACCGGTGAGAACAGCCTTGTCCTTTGGCAGAGAGCTGACTGTTTCAGGAAAGTTACAGCACACTTTGACGGCGGATGGAATACACAGTTTGTTGGCAAGTCCGGGAGTCATATCAGACTCGTGGATGATTGCTGGGATTTTACAACGCTTTGCAGCGATAACAACAGGGACGGTAACGAAACCTCCCTTTGAAAATACAACATCGGGTTTCAGTTGTTTGAGAAGCTTTCTGGCTTCATGAAATCCTTTGAGAACACGGAACGGATCGGAGAAGTTCTTAGGGTCAAAGTAACGTCTCAGTTTACCAGAAGAAATCCCGTAATATGGAATTCCGAGTTCTTCAATCAGTTTACGTTCGATTCCATTATAGGAACCGATATAAGATATCTGATATCCGGCTTCTTTAAGTGTCGGGATCAGGGCTATGTTTGGGGTGACATGTCCGGCAGTACCACCGCCGGTAAGAATAATATGCTTCATGGGAAATCCTCCTGAAAAATCTTTTTTATTATCAATAACTATGAACCACAAGGGCAGAATTGTCAAGGAAAGATACAGTATAAGAGGATAAGTAGTTACTGTGAACAGTTATGATAGGTAACTGCTCAGTAACTCTGTTTACAGAAACGATTTATCAGGATATCCCATTGGCTGGAGAATTACTTATGAAAAAAGAGTTTGAAAATAACAAAAAAAACGCATTGGGAAATAACCCGGATCTGCGGGATGATATAGATGATGAAATGTTTCAGAAGATACTCAGGGAAGAATTTATAGAGAGAGAAAAGCAGATAGAAGAAGCACTTTTTGCGGACAAAGATGTAGAAAATCTGGTGTTCACAGATGAAGAAGTCAAGGATTCTTATCAGGAACTGCTGCGTCGGTTTGAGAGAGAAAAAAAAGGAAAATGCAGAGCATGAAGCTTCAGATTCGAAAATCATTGAGATCAAAAGCAGAAAAACAGGAGTCAGGTGGCATCGGCTTGGAAAAGCTGCAGGAATGGCGGCGGTTGCTTTGGCATGTATATTTGCTGCGAGCATGACCAGTGAGGCGAACCGGAGGTATCTGGTGAATAGTATGAGGATCTGGAGCGGGGATGATACGAAGACGGTTGTGGACAATGATGAGGAAAATGAGAGAGTAAATATAGATGAGGATAAGGCAATTACGGATATAGAAGAGAAACTGGGGATAGAAATGCCGCGGTTTTATTACAGGCCGCAGGGAATGCAATTTAAAAATTATGAGACTAAAGAAATATTAGAAATAGCCAGAATAGAATATAAATATAACGATAATATAATTATATTATATATTGATAAGCAAAATGAGAGTTCTGAGAGTAAAATGAACAGTAGGCATGGCGATGACTCAGGAACAGTAGTAGTGAATAAGGAGGGAATACAAGTTTTAATCAGTAAGATAGAAGATGTGGATGAAAAGGAGAGTTATTCAGCAGAATGGACAAAAGATTCAGTAATGTATTGTCTTTCTGGAAGAATGGATATTAAAGAATTAAAAAAAATTATTGAAGAAATGAAATTTTAGCGTGATTTTTGCTTTTTTCTGTCGTATTAATAGTGTAAGGGTTGTTTACGACAGAAGGGAAGTGAGAATGGCAAAGAAGTGGAAACAAATATTGGCAGCTGGTTTGACCACCGGGTTACTTATGGCTAGCAGCTCTCAGTCGGTATTTGCACAGTCTGACAGTCTGATAGATGCGATTCTGGATGAGGAAGAAGGTGCGGATGAAATTACCTCTGAAGAGACAACAGAAGATTTCGCAGAAGACACCAGTTATAGCCTGCTTAGAGGAACAAATTTAAATTTAGGCAGCATGAAAATCAAGAAACTGGCAAGTAATGAAATTGGAATCTATGGGTTAACTCAATGTCATAAGAAATGCAGCAAGGTATATCTGTCTATTTATTTAGAGCGAAAAGTGAATGGCAGTTATGGAACTTATAAGTACTGGAATTTTACTGCTAATAATGTGACAAGCTTAAGCAAAACTCTTGATGTTGCAGTTCCAAGCGGTACTTATTACCGGGTACGCGGCTACCATGCGGCAAGTAACGGAGGCCTGAAAGAATCCACATCCACATTAACAAGTGGCATCATGGTGAAATAATCTTTCTGCCGACAGCAGAAAAAGAAAAACATTAAGCAGTACCATTACAACTGAATAGCGAAGCATGGGTGCGTTCCAGGGGGATGACAGAAACATAAAATAAGCCGTAGTAAACATCCGTTACCTTTCAACTGGCGCGAAGTGCTTGCAGTCGTCGAGAATATATGGGAAAATATTCGACTCGATAAAAACAATATACACACACAACACACACAGAAACGGGATGGAATTTATAAAAATTTCATCTCGTTTTTGTGTGTGGAGACTGTTAAAAAGCTGCTGTATCGTGTATAATAATTACAACTAAAATGTATTGGCAAAATTGTCAGAAAAAGGGGGTTCTCATATGAAAATTACCTTTATTGGGGCGACACACGAAGTGACTGGCAGCTGTTATTATCTGGAAGCAGCAGGAAAGAAGTTTCTGGTAGACTGTGGCATGGAACAGGGACCGGACTACTATCAGAATCAGGAGATTCCGGTCAATCCGGGGGATCTGGATTTTGCACTTCTGACACATGCACACATGGATCATTCCGGAAACCTGCCGGCTGTTTATGCGAAGGGCTTTATGGGACCGATCTATGCAACGCAGGCGACCTGCCATCTCTGTGATATTATGCTTCGAGACAGTGCACATATTCAGATGTTCGAGGCGGAATGGCGTAACCGTAAGGGACGCCGGCAGGGTAAACCGGAATTTGTGCCTGCTTATACAATGGAAGATGCCATGGGCGTTATACAGAATTTTGTACCATGCCCCTATGAAAAAATAATCACTCCGGCACCGGGAATTTCTGTACGATTTGTAGATGCGGGGCATCTTCTGGGGTCTGCCAGCATTGAGCTGACGATTCAGGAAGACGGAGAAGAAAAAAAGATTGTTTTTTCCGGTGATATCGGAAATCTCCATCAGCCTCTGATCAAGGATCCGACTTATCTTCATGATGCGGATTATGTTGTGATGGAGTCTACCTATGGTGACAGAAGCCACGGAGAACGCCCGGATTATGTTGCGATTCTTTCGGAAGTGATACAGAGAACCTTTGACAGGGGTGGAAATGTCATAATTCCTTCCTTTGCAGTCGGCCGTACACAGGAAATGCTGTATTTTATCCGCCAGATCAAGGAAGAAAATCGTATCAAAGGGCATGATAACTTTAAGGTTTATGTTGACAGTCCTCTGGCAAATGAAGCGACAACGATTTTTAATGAGCATCAGTATGACTGTTTTGATGAGGAAGCAATCGCACTGGTACAGAAGGGAATCAACCCGCTGATGTTTCCAGGACTTCGTACATCGATCACAAGTGATGACTCCAGGGCCATCAACTATGATGAAGACTGCAAGGTGATCATTTCTGCCAGCGGTATGTGTGATGCAGGTCGAATCAAGCATCATCTGAAACATAACTTATGGAATGAGAAGAATACGATACTTTTTGTGGGATATCAGGCAATCGGAACGCTTGGAAGATCTCTGATCGAGGGAGCTGAGGATGTGAAGCTCTTTGGAGAAACCGTTCATGTGAGTGCAGAAATCTGTCAGATGCCGGGAATCAGTGGTCATGCGGATGTGAATGGTCTGATAGACTGGATCAAAGCTTTCGGGGGAAAACCGAAGAAAGTATTTGTAACTCACGGGGATGACGAGGTGACGGAGATTTTTGCCCGTCGTCTGAATGAAGAACTGGGACTGGATTCCATGGCTCCTTTCAGCGGCACGATCTATGATCTCAGGGCGAACAGCTGTATTTATGAAGCTCAGGGTATCCGCATTACGAAAGCTTCTGTATCTCCGAAGGCAACCAAAGCGGCAAGGGCATTCCAGAAGCTGGTTGCGATGGGACAGAGACTTATGTCTGTTATCCGCAAAAACGAAGGCATTCCAAACAAGGATCTGGATCGTTTTACCAGAGATATTCAGTCGCTGTGTGATAAGTGGGACAGAAATGATATCTGAGATTTATTTCTTAATAAATTAGGAGAGGCTTTATGCCTCTCCTAATTTCTGTTTTAATGCTTTTGCAAGCTGATCCGGACAGGAAGTTGGCTTGAAACCACAACGGATTCCTTCCAGTCGGCTGATTGCTTCTTTGGCATCCATGCCCTCTACCAGGCGGGCAACACCCTGTGTATTTCCGGAGCATCCACCCTGGAATTTCACATCGCGAACCTTGCCGGCATCGTCGATATCAAAAGAAATAGCGCTGGCACAGACGCCAGATGTCTTATATACCATAAAAAATTCCTCCTTAGTTATTTTTAATATTATAACAGAAAGTAAAAAAGGTTTCCATATAATCTGAACTTTTGTTATAATGAAAGTTGAAACGATTTTAACTATGAAAATTTTTTATTTTATCTTTTATATAGAGGAGAACATATATTATGAGACGTATTGGAATTATCGGAGCAATGGAAGTAGAAGTTGAGAAGCTTAAAGCACGCATGGAAAATGTCGAGATTACACGCAGGGCTTCCATGGAATTTTATGCAGGAACTCTTGAAGGCAAAAATGTAGTTGTAGTACGTTCTGGTATTGGAAAGGTAAATGCGGCAGTGTGTACACAGATTCTGATCGATGAATTTGAGGCAGAGGCTGTGATCAATACCGGTATTGCAGGAAGCCTGAATGCAGATATTAACATTGGGGATCTTGTGATCTCAACAGATCTTGTACATCATGATATGAATGCAGTTGCATTTGGATATCCGGTGGGACAGATTCCGCAGATGGAAGCTTTTTCATTCAGAAGTGATGAGAATCTGCGTAAGCTGGCAGTACAGGCATGCAGAGATGTAAATCCTGACATTGAAGTTTATGAGGGACGCATTGCCTCCGGAGATCAGTTTGTAGCAGATCAGGGTGTCAAGGATGAGATTATAAAGAACTTTGACGCCTGTGCAGTAGAGATGGAAGGTGCAGCAATCGCACAGGCTGCCTACCTTAACAATGTTCCGTTCCTTGTAGTGCGTGCGATTTCTGACAAGGCGGACGGAAGTGCAGAGGTAGATTATCCGACATTTGAGGCATTGGCAGTGGAACATTGCGTAAAGATGACACTTCGTATCCTGAACCAGATTAAGGATTGATACTGCCAGATTTTCAGCCGAAATTGCACACTATAGACTGCGGGGCATAGACTATTATAGATGATGGGAAAAACAGGAGAAATTTATGTACGATGACAGATTTTTTCCATTCTATACAGCGTATGCCAATCCCGCTTTTTATGGCGGAGAGCAGATACAGGAACAGGAGTTTGCACTGATGCAGTCCTATTATCCGGAGGCAGCAGACAGGATTCGGGAAAAAGTAGAAAAAGAATGTCGGCTTCTGGACTATGAGGGAAGCAGACTCTATGATGAATATCCGGATAAATTTATGCTGTATCAGTTATGTCGGCAGATTCGTGCACAGGTGGAGAGTGAAATGAAGGCTCAGGGTGTTCCGGATGGGTTTCTCGATGAGCTTATCCAGGTTCTCCTCTGTCAGGAGATCTGTCGAAGACGATGCAGACGGCACAGATATTATCTCAGCAGGGAAGACATTCACTTCTACAAGTGATGAAATGGAGACTTTTATGTGTATTCGGTCTGAAGTGGTATTGTGAACAGTAACAGTTATGGAGCATACAGAATAGAAAGAATTTATAATAAAATATGAAAACATTACAGGAATTTTTGGAGGAACAGTTTGACCAGGAAATGATGTTGGCGGTTTTGAGCGGACAGAGGCAAAAAGGTGATGACATTCCGTCAAAGGTGCGTATACGTCCTGTGGAGATCAGAGGTACTGTCTGCTATCAGGCTACGGCAGCAGTCGGTCAGAAGGCAATTCACAAGAACTATACTCTGGAAGAGGTTATCATTTATGTCAGGGATTGTCTTGAGAATGGTTTTTCCCAGCTTCAGATTCAGGGTCAGCATAGAGATGCGTCTGTCCTGATCAGCAAAAAAGGCAGGCAGACTATGAAAACAAAGCAGCATCCGCCGATGGAGCCGGTGAAAATCATGGCTCACAACAGAGTGAAACAGTATATTCTCCAAGAGGGAATACCGGTTCCGTTTCTGGTGGATCTTGGAGTCATGAGTGAGCAGGGTAAGGTGCATCAGTCCTCTTATGATAAATTTAAACAGATCAATCGTTTTCTGGAATTTATTGAGGATATACTTCCGGCACTTTCAAGGGAGCGGGAGATCACCATTCTGGATTTTGGCTGCGGTAAATCTTATCTTACGTTTGCCATGTATTATTATCTGAGAGAACTTAAGGGATATGATATGAACATCATTGGTCTGGATCTCAAGACAGATGTGATTAGTAAATGTAGCAGACTTGCTCAGAAATACGGTTATGAGAAGCTACATTTCCTGCAGGGCGATATTGCGGACTATGATGGGGTTCAGAAGGTAGATATGGTTGTGACTTTGCATGCGTGTGACAGGGCAACGGATTATGCACTTGCAAAGGCAGTCGAATGGGGGGCAGAGGTTATTCTTTCTGTACCGTGCTGCCAGCATGAACTAAATGATAAAATACAGAATGAGCTGTTAAAACCAGTACTCAGTTATGGAATACTTAAGGAACGTCTGTCTGCACTTCTGACTGACGAAATCCGTGCAGAACTTCTGGAATCCAGGGGATATCGCACGCAGATCCTTGAGTTTATCGATATGGAGCATACACCGAAGAATCTTATGATCCGTGCGGTCAAAACCGGAAAGAAGAAGTCAGTAGATGAACTTTCCAGGATGACAGAAGCACTTCATGCAGATCTGACACTGGAGAAGCTGCTTTATCCGCAGGGACTTGAGCGGGAGAAAGGAGTACCAGAACCATGAAAAATTTTTTCAAAAGGTTTTTGGTCCTTCTTGTTGTGTTTATCCTGGGAGTGGCCGGAACCGCATTTCTTATGAATAATGAGACAACCGATGACCGCTCGGACATGAATGATGCTGTTCTGCCGGAGGTAATGGTACAGTTTGGAGATGTTCTCACAAACCGTATGTACGGATACAGACAGCCGATGGAGGCAGATTTTGTCAGGGACAGTGTGACACCTCTGGATACAACAAAGAAATTAACGCTTGTGGTAAATCCATATGTCACGAAGGTCAGGAATCTTTCCTATGAAATTCGAACTTCTGACGGAAGCAAGGTTATGGAGAACCGCACGATCAAAAGTCTGGAGACGGGTTCTGACGGATATCTGAGAACAGAAATAGAAATTTCATCCGGACTTCTGATGAATCAGGAGTATTCTCTTCAGATCACACTTTCAACTAATCATGGCGATGCCTATTATTATACAAGAGTGGTCTCAAGATCAGCTACTTATACAGAACAGTATGCGAAATTTGCAGATGATTTTGTGCAGATGAGTCTGGACAAGACACAGGCGGACAATCTGGCTGCTTATCTGGAGACATCCGACAGTGCTTCCAGCAGAAATTTCGCCGGATTAAATATCAACTCTCCACTGGCAGATATCAGCTGGGGAAATTTAAATCCGCAGTTGTCCAAAGCAGGGATTCCGGTCATCAAGGATATCAATGAAACGACTGCGAGCATTTCCATAGAATATGAAATATCTGCACAGAATGAAAATGGAAATACAGAGTACTATCTTGTGACAGATTTTTACAGAATGCGTTATGACGAGACAAGAATCCGACTGCTTGATTTTAAGCGGTCTGCATCCGAGATTTTTGATCCATCTCTTTCTGTGATCAGCAACAGTGGACTTCTTCTGGGAGTTCGAAGCAAAGATGTAGATTATCTTACAAATGAAGACGGAAGCGTGACAGCGTTTACGCAGAATGGAGATCTCTGGAGTTATGTACCGGATACAGGTAAGTTTGTAGAAATATTTACATTCCGCAGGGATACAGAGAGTGATTTCCGGGATGCGAGAGTTGAGCATGATATCAAGCTTCTGAGTGTGGAGAACAATGGAGATGTGGACTTTATGGTTTATGGCTACATGAATCGTGGTGCACATGAAGGTTACAGTGGTGTTGGAATTTATCATTATAACAATGATCAGGGCGCAATAGAAGAACAGGTATTTATTCCATGCACAGAGTCCTTTGAGTTTCTGCAGGAAGACCTTGGAACTCTGTCTTATGTAAATCAGAGCGGACAGCTGTTTATCATGATCGCAGGAAATCTTTATCAGATCAATATTGATGAAAATACCTATGAAGTTCTGGCAGATCATATTGACAGTGATGATTTTGGTGTTTCTGTTACGAATGCACATGCGGCATGGAAATCTGAAAGCGGAGATTATGCCGGACAGATTGAGTTTATTGATTTTGACACGATGGAAAGACGCAGAATTGCTCCGGAAGCATCTCAGAAACTGGATCTTCTTGGTTTCATGAATGAGGATCTGATTTATGGAATCGTTCTGGACGGCGACACACTGCCGAACGCAACCGGATATATGATTGACGGAATCACTACGTTCAGGATAGAAGGTTTTGACGGTACAGTAAAAAAAGAGTATCATCAGGATGGGTTGTATGTAGCAGGAGTGACCGTTGGTACTACTCTGATGGAATTTACTCTTGTGCAGAAGTCCGGTGATATTTATAAAGGTGTCAAAAAAGACAATATTATGAATAACAGCACTGCTGCGACAGATAAGACCAGTGTGGAACAGACAAGTTCAAGCCGTCAGGGGGTTATAGTGCGGCTTACCTTTGAAGATTCACCGTCTTCGGAGGAACCTCTTATCCTTTATGCCAAGGTAAGGAACGCAGGAGAAAAGGTAGTAGATATTCAGGTGGACAAGAGCTCGGTCGAGGAAGTCTATTATGTATATGCAGGAGGTGGACTGGACAGCGTCTGGACCGATCCGGCAAAGGCAGTTCAGCGTGCTGATAAACAGACAGGAGTTGTACTGAACCGTGCACAGCAGTATGTCTGGGAGCGCGGAAATATGAAGACACAGATCACCTTGAACACAACAGATATTCCGGAGATCATCCGTACCGCGTCTCTGGATGTTCAGAATCTTCAGAATGGTCTGGGTGACAGTGCCAAAGTTACTGATCTGACCGGATGTTCTCTGGAAAATGTACTCTATGAGGTAAGCGCACAGCGTGCTGTGATAGCCAGAACAGGATCAGATTCCAGTGTTGTGATCGTCGGATATGATCAGTACAATACTTATTTACTTGATCCGTCTACAGGAGAGGTGAAGCCGTATGGAATGAACGACAGTACTGCGTTGTTCAAGAATGCGGGAAACATGTTTATCACTTATCTTGAGCAAAAATAAACGGAAAGTCATACGAAAAATGTAGCTGTTCAGAAGGTGGTAACTGTGAGAGTACTGAACAGTTATAAAAAAATATAAAATGACAGGGGGACAACCATATGTTAAGTAACAGTATTGCAAAACTTGTGCAGTATGGAATTGAATCAGGACTCACACCGGAGTGTGAGCGCAGTTACACGATCAATCTTCTTCTTGATGTTTTTCACGAGGATGAATTTACAGAGCCGGAAGAAAAACCGACTGATGTAGATCTGGAAGAAACTCTGAATGAGCTTCTGGATGAAGCGGTAAAGAGGAATCTGACAGAAGACAGCGTTGTCTACCGTGATCTTTTTGATACAAGACTGATGAACTGCCTGATGCCGCGCCCGGCACAGGTTCAGAAGGAATTCTGGGATAAGTATGAGAAAAACCCGGAGGAGGCCACAGATTATTTCTATAAACTGAGTCAGGACAGTAACTATATCCGCCGTTATCGAGTAAAAAAAGACCAGAAATGGAAAGTAGAAAGTCCGTACGGAGATATCGATATTACCATTAATCTTTCCAAACCGGAAAAAGATCCTAAAGCGATCGCTGCGGCCAAGAATGCAAGGACAAGCAGCTATCCGAAATGTCTTCTCTGTCCGGAAAACGAAGGATATGCAGGTCGTGTCAATCATCCGGCAAGACAGAATCACAGAATCATTCCGATCACTGTCAATGACACACCATGGGGATTCCAGTATTCGCCGTATGTATATTACAATGAACACTGCATCGTATTTAACAGTAAGCATACTCCAATGAAGATTGAGAGAAATACATTTATCAAGCTGTTTGATTTTGTAAAGCTCTTTCCACATTATTTCCTTGGTTCCAACGCAGATCTTCCAATCGTTGGAGGTTCTATTCTGAGTCATGATCACTTCCAGGGCGGACATTATACGTTTGCTATGGCAAAAGCACCGATCGAGAAGCATGTGACCATTCCGGGATTTGAAGACGTGGAGGCAGGAATTGTTAAATGGCCATTATCTGTACTTCGTATCCGCCACAAAGATTCAGAACGTCTGGTAGATCTGGCAGCTCATGTGCTGGAGGTATGGAGAGGGTACACAGATGAGGCGGCATTTATCTTTGCTGAGACAGATGGAGAACCGCACAACACGATCACGCCGATCGCACGTAAAGTTGGTGATATGTATGAGCTTGATCTGACACTGAGAAACAATATCACAACCAGCGAGCATCCGCTTGGCGTTTATCATCCGCATGCACAGTATCATCATATCAAGAAAGAAAACATTGGTCTGATCGAGGTTATGGGACTTGCGGTTCTTCCGGCAAGACTGAAAGAAGAACTGGAACTTCTGGAAGAATATATTCTTGAGGGCAGGGATATCGCTTCCAACGAAAAGATTGAGAAACATGCTGCCTGGGCAACAGAATTTCTGCCGAAGTACAAGGATATCAACAAGGATAATATCCATGAAATCCTTCAGAAAGAAGTAGGAATTGTCTTTACACATGTTCTTGAAGATGCCGGTGTATACAAATGCACGCAGGAAGGCAGAAATGCATTTATGCGATTCATTGAAACATTATAATAATAAATGATCATAACTGTGAGGATATTGAACAGTTACAAATGATCTTAGAAAGAGGGACTTCGGCTTAGAACAGGCCGGAGTCCTTTTTGCCTGGAAATAATACTTTGTTCGTAACAAATTTTACAGACGGGCAGGAAAGATATGGTAAAATAAATGAAACAAAGTAAACGTATCATATAAGGGAAATATATCAGAAAGGAGCAGAATAAATGGCAGAAGACAGGAAGTGGAAAAACATACGGAAGAAATCCACAGAGCACAGCACAGGGGAAAAGCCCCCGGTGAATAACTCTCATGAAGAAGAAATTCCGGAGTGGAAAAGCTCGATCCGAAAAGAACCACTAACGGAGAAAGCGGAGCCGGAACACCAAATAATGAAGCATAAGAAAACGATAGCGGCAGCGGCGGCGATTATTGTGGTCGGCGCGGTGGCATTTGGTGTGACGCCAATGCTTATAAACCAGGGGACAGGGGCAAAAAAACAGACAGAGAAAGCAGAGAAGGACAGTGCAGATACAAAAACAGAAAATCCTTCTGAGAAGGAAAGCGAAGAGACAGCATCTCCAGAGAATATGACAGAGCCAAAAGATACTTCAGAAGATACTACTTCCTCGAAGCAGGATGCAGGTGAAGAAAGCACAGAAAGTACAGCATCAGAGAAGAAGGAGATACCTCCGGTTGCCGGTCTTGCACATATTGAGAGTTATGAATCTCTGTATAATATTCTGCATAAATGGCAGAGTGAGAATTCAGACTGGTCTGCTTCTGATGGTGCACGGATCCTATCCACAGATGGCGATCTTGTGGAATATGATGCAGAGGCAGTCAGTGACAGTACAACAGGTTCTGTAGCTGCTAATGAGGCTTCCAAAGATACCGGAAATATGGATCCTGGATACACATATGACGAAATGGATGCCGCTGATCATTCTTCTACCAATACACAGGAAGAAAATGTGGACGAGGCAGATATTGTCAAGACAGATGGAACTTATATTTATGCAATGGACAGCAAAGGAGATATTCGTATTGTTGATGCTGCTTCCATGAAACTGGTCAGTGAGATTACCGGTGACAGAAATGCGGATTATATGGAGATGTATCTGAATGGTGACAGCCTTCAGGTAATCCATCAGCAGGAGACTTATATCACATACAGGGGAACGGTAAAGCTTTCTTCGGATGACGCGGTACGTGCCAGCTACAGTGTACCGGTGACGACGGTTTCCGTTGATACTTATGATCTTTCTGATCGTGAGAATCCGAAGAAGACTGGAAGCTGCCAGCAGGATGGAAGCTATCTCTCATCCAGAAGAAACGGAAACAATCTCTATCTGTTCACCTCATATGCACCGGATACCACGGAAGGTGCAGATGCAAAAGTGAAGTATATTCCAAGAATTGGTGATGATTATATAGCGTATGATCACATCTATCTGCCGGTGCCGGAAGATACAACGGATTATACCTACAATGGCAAAAATTATCTGGTGGTTTCTTCTGTGGCGGACGAGAAGCCAGATCAGGTTTCAGACAGCATGGCAGTTATCAGCGGTGCGGATACTTTTTATGTAAGTGAAAACAATATTTATTCTGCGGTTCCCGGCTGGAATATATCGGACGACAGCAGTCTGCAGACAGAAATTATCCGCATCGGTTATGAGGACGGAGTGTTTACAGAGGGAGGTACAGGTTCCGTTTCCGGAGAACTTAATAATAATTTCTCTATGGATGAATATGACGGACATCTCCGGGTAGTGACAACAACAGCAGGATGGAACAAGGACTACAGTGAATATCACAGGACGAACGGCCTTTACGTCCTTGATAAAGATATGAAAACCGTTGGAAAGATTGAAAATCTTGCAGAAAATGAGGAGATTAAATCGGCTCGTTTTATGGGAAAAACAGGATATTTTGTCACATATGAAAATACAGATCCTCTGTTTTCTGCCGATCTCTCTGATCCGGAAAGTCCCAAAATTCTCGGTGAACTCAAGATCACAGGTTTCTCTGAGTACCTGCATTTCTATGGGGAAAACAGACTGCTTGGCATTGGATGGGAGACAGATCCGGATACAGGCAGCACAGAAGGGCTGAAATGTTCTATGTTTGATATCTCAGATCCTTCGGATGTAAAAGAAATAGACAGAATCGTTCTCAAAAATGTATCTGTCTGCGACGCACTCTCGAATTATCGTGCAATCCTTGTATCACCGGGCAGGAATCTGTTTGGTTTTGCATATGGAATGTATAAAAACTCCGCTGCAGGAGATTATTATGATACAGATAAACAGTATTATTACGGACTGCTTTCCTACAGTGAGGAGGAGGGATTTGAGCCGGATGCATATCTGAATCCTGCACTGAGCGGACTGTTTGATGATACGCTCAGTACCAGTGAGTACCGATCTCTGCGAGGTGTTTATATCAGTGATACTTTTTATCTTGTCACAGAGAATGGAATCAGTTCTTATGATATGACAGACGGATATAAACTTCAGAATATGCTTGCATGGAAATAAAAACCCGTGATCTCTCGTATTTACTTCTTGCAGTAATCTGGTGAATAGTCTATACTAGAAATCAATTGGATGAGAATTGAAAAAAACAGAGAGGTAACAGATTATGAAGCTTACAACTGTAAGAGAAATTTACAAGAACAGAGAAGAATATATGAATCAGGAAGTGACAGTAGGAGGCTGGGTTCGCAGCGTCCGTGGTTCCAAGGTATTTGGATTTATTGTCCTTCATGATGGAAGCTATTTTGAGACACTTCAGATTGTATATCATGATACAATGGCAAACTTTGCTGAGATCAGTAAATTAAATGTCGGTGCAGCCATCATCGTTAAGGGAACTCTGGTTCCGACACCGGAGGCAAAGCAGCCGTTTGAGATTCAGGCAGAGGAAGTACAGGTAGAGGGTGCATCTGCTCCGGATTATCCGCTTCAGAAGAAACGCCACACTCTGGAATACTTAAGAACAATGACACATTTAAGACCGAGAACCAACACCTTCCAGGCAGTATTCCGTGTACGTTCTCTGTGTGCTTATGCGATCCACAAATTCTTCCAGGAGAAGGGATTTGTCTATGTACACACACCACTGATCACAGGAAGCGACTGTGAGGGTGCAGGTGAGATGTTCCAGGTAACTACACTGGATATGAAGAACCCGCCTCTGAACGAGGATGGTACCGTAGATTACAGCCAGGACTTCTTCGGCAAAGAGACAAACCTTACCGTAAGCGGACAGCTCAATGGTGAGACCTATGCACAGGCATTCCGCAATATTTATACATTTGGACCGACTTTCCGAGCAGAGAATTCCAATACCACACGTCATGCAGCTGAGTTCTGGATGATCGAGCCGGAGTGTGCATTCGCAGATTTGAATGACAACATGGATCTTGCAGAGGAAATGCTCAAATATGTGATCCGTTATGTACTTGAGAATGCTCCGGAGGAAATGAATTTCTTCAATTCCTTCGTTGACAAGGGTCTTCTGGATCGTCTGAACCATGTGGTAAACTCAGAATTCGGACACGTAACTTACACAGAAGCAATCGAGATTCTGGAGAAAAACAACGACAAATTTGATTATAAGGTATTCTGGGGATGCGATCTTCAGACAGAGCATGAGCGTTATCTGACAGAGCAGATCTTTAAGAAACCGGTATTTGTCACAGATTATCCGAAGGAGATCAAGGCCTTCTACATGAAGCAGAACGAAGACGGCAAGACAGTTGCTGCTATGGACTGCCTCGTTCCGGGAATCGGTGAGATCATCGGAGGAAGCCAGAGAGAGGACGACTATGAGAAACTCAGAACCCGTATGGAAGAGCTTGGACTCAAAGCTGAGGAGTATCAGTTCTATATGGATCTTCGCAAATATGGTTCTACCCGTCATTCCGGATATGGCCTTGGATTTGAGCGTTGTGTAATGTATCTGACAGGAATGGGCAACATCCGTGATGTGATTCCGTTCCCGAGAACTGTAAATAATTGTGATTTATAAGGAGTAATAATTAAATGATAAGATTTATTCATCTTGCAGATGTACACCTTGGAGCAGTGCCTGACAGAGGCTGTCCGTGGAGTCGCGAGCGGGAAGAAGAAATCTGGGAAACATTCCGCCGGGTAATTGCAGCAATACGCAAAAGCCCGGTGGATTTGCTATTTATAGCCGGAGATCTCTTTCACCGACAGCCGCTTTTGAGTGAGCTGAGAGAGATAAATGACCTTTTTGCCACGATTCCGAATACCAGAATTTTTCTTATGGCAGGAGACAATGACTACATCAGGGAAAATTCTTTTTATCGGACCTTTCAATGGAATCAGAATGTATCTTTTTTTAAGGAAGAAAATCGAACCTGCATTGAAATTCCGGATCAGAATATCTATGTATATGGACTGAGCTATGAACATCGGGAGATTCATGAAGCACTGTATGATGACTGGAAAAAATCTGACAAAAGAGGATTTCATGTTCTGATGGCTCATGGAGGAGATGAGCAGCATATACCATTGGATTCCCGTAAACTGGCAGAGGGTGGATTTGACTATATTGCACTGGGGCACCGACATCAGCATCAGAATCTGTTTAAGGACTGGTGCCTGTATCCGGGTGCGCTGGAGCCTGTTGACAGAAACGATCTGGGAGAACATGGTTATATAGAAGGAACCTATGATCAGGGTACCGTCAGAACACGTTTTGTACCATTTGCTTCTCGTTCTTATCAGAACCTTTATCTGACGGTCAAAGAGGGTGTCACACAGTATACTCTGGAAGAAATGCTGCGTAATGAGATCATGAAGCGCGGTGGAAAGAATATATACCATGTTATCATACAGGGAACGCGTTCTCCGGGAAGCCTTCTTCTGGCAGAACGTCTCAAAACAATGGGAAACATTGTGGAGGTTCTGGATGAATCCCGTCCGGCATATGATATCGAGAAATTGAAGGAACAGTACAGAGGAACCCTGATCGGTGATTACATTGAAAGATTCAAAGACCCTGGACACAGACCTGTGGCAGAGGGGAAGGCACTGTATCATGGCCTTCAGGCACTTTTGAATGCATCTGTTCTTGTAAATGGAAGAGTGATGCAGGATGCACAGCAGAAAGACCTTGGACGGATCCTGCAGATGCTCAAGATGTCACGTAAGGGATATCAGGTGCAGGTGGAGCGTCGCAATAAAGAAGATCTTGCCGAAAAACAAAAGCTGCGTCGTTCCATTGAACAGCTGAACAGAGAAATCCATGAACTGGAAGAGCAGAGAACGGAGATGCGTGTAAAGGAGGATTCTCTTCGAAAACTGGAGGGAGTTCATGGAGAAGGACTGACAGAGGAACATATCCATACCCTTGAGCGTAAGAATCAGATACAGAACGCAGGAATCTGTATGACAATTATCCTGTTCCTGGCAGGTGCATTGATTTTTGGAATTCATTTTAAAGAAACTATGCTGGCAGCTGTAACTGCAGCCGGAGGAATCTGTCTTTTCCTTCTGGAGATGTTTTTCTACATGAAAACGATCCGTGAACTTGAGAAGTGCAGGAGAGTCAAGAAGAGGTTCCTTGACCGGCATGACCGCCTGCAGACAGGCAAAGAGAATCTCGATGACGAGATCAGAGAAAAAGAAACGCTTCTGTCAAACCGTATGGAAGAATATCAGGAAATTGAGGATTATACATATCTTCCGATTGCAGAGGAGATAGAAATAGATTCCCTGAATCTGGCAATGTCTGTAATTCAGGAGCTTGCTGATAAGAAACAGTCGAATGAGCGGCAGGATGAGGCAGGAGCATAACAATAAAACTCCCCATAGGAAAGATGTTTTATGCATCTTTTCTATGGGGAGTTTTTTCGCTTTATAGCAGGAAAAATAAGTGGTAATTATTTTTCTTCGCTCTGAGCCATATAATTTGCAACACAGCGTTTGATTCGGTCAGCAGGGTTCAACAGATGACTGATAGACATATCATGATTCAGAGTGTCAATGATCAGTGCGATGTATTTACTCATATCACAGCTGATATAGTATGGTTTTGCCAGGAGTTCCGGAGTCTGATAGATAAGGTTGGTAGTAAGAAGCTTATCAAAAATTCCGTTTCTTGCCGCATCATCAAATTTCTCAAGGCCATCTGTGAAGAAACCGAAGGTTGAACAGATGTAGATTCTTCCTGCACCACGTTTCTTGAGCAGAGATGCAATCTCAAGAATACTGTAGCCGGAGGAGATCATGTCGTCAATAAGGATGACATCCTTGCCTTCAAGCTTTGGTCCGAGGAATTCGTAAGCGGCAATCGGGTGACGTCCGTTTACCTTGCGTGTGTAATCCAGTCGTCTGTAGTACATACCCATGTCCACACCAAGGACGTTGGCAAGATAGATCGCTCTTCTCATGCTTCCCTCATCCGGGCTGATGATCATGAAATGTTCGTTGTCGATATGGAGTCCTTCCTCATGTTTGAGAAGAGCCTTGATAAACTGGTAAGCAGGCTGGATGGTCTCAAAACCGTGAAGAGGTGTAGCGTTCTGTACACGGGCATCGTGTGCATCAAAGGTGATGATGTTTTCTACGCCCATGCCGGTCAGTTCCTGAAGTGCAGAAGCACAGTCCAGGGATTCACGGCCGGTACGCTTGCTCTGGCGGCTCTCATAAAGGTATGGCATGATAACGTTGATACGGCGTGCCTTACCGCCGATAGCTGCAATCACACGCTTCAGATCCTGGAAGTGGTCATCTGGTGACATCAGGTTAGTGAATCCGCTGATGCGGTAGGTCAGGCTGTAGTTTGTTACATCCACCATAAGATAGATATCATCACCACGAACAGATTCGTTGACTTCACCTTTACCTTCACCGGAACCAAAACGAGGTGTTTTGGCATTGACAATATAGGAATCGCGCTGATATCCTTCAAATGCGAAAGATCTCATCTCTTCATGTTCTCTTTCGTTTCTCCATTTTACAAGCCATTCATTGACCTTTTCGCCAAGGGGGCGACAACTTTCCAGAGGGATGAGTCCCAGTCTTCCCACCGGAAGTGTAGTCAGCTCCTTGTTGTTTAACTGTGCCATCTTTATTTTCCTCCTAAAAATATTTTCTGTATTCGGATGTCTTTGCCGATCAGCTTCACCATCTGATAGTTACTTGCAATCCGGGAAAAAGTTCTCTCGGAATAGGTGGATGAAAAATCCTCCAGTGTCAGATTGGTTGAAATGACCGTTGATTTACGTCGAGCAATACGCTCGTTGATGCATAAAAATAACTGAGAGGATACAAAGCTGTTGGTAAGCTCTGTGCCCAGATCATCAATGATCAACAGATCACAGTCAAGGATGAAATTCTCGCCCGGAGTTGTCTCGGATTTTCTGGAAAAAGCCGTCTGAGCCATGCTGTCAAACAGGTCAAACGCAGAAAAATACAAAACGCAGTGAGAACTTTCCAGAAGTGCATTGGCGATGCAGTGGGAAAGAAAGGTTTTCCCGACGCCGGTGCTGCCGTAAAAAAACAGATTCTGGAAACGGGAATCAAAGTCCTGCACAAAATTCCAGGCGGTGTCATAGGCCCGCTGTGCTGTCTGGCGGGCGGTTAATCCTGTTGCTTCATTTTTTATTGTATCAGAATACCAGTCAAAAGAAAAGTGTTCAAAATTTTCTTTTTTGAGAATCTCTGTGAGATTGGACTGTGTATAAAGAAGCTCGATCTCGGCTTTTTTGAAACAGGAACACTTGCGGTGTCCGTCAGTATAGCCGGTATCCTGGCATTCGCGGCAGAAATAATGCGGTCGCAGGTAATCGGCAGGAAAGCCGTTTGCCTTAAGAAGAGAGATCCGCTCTTTGGCAAGTGCGGCGACTTCCTGACGCAGTTCTTCGATCGAAGCAGGCTGTCCGAGCAGCAGGGCACGAGCCTTGCGGGCACTCAAAGATGCCACTTCCTGGTCGATCTCCAAAAGTCTTGGAACTTTGGAATATGCTTCCCTGCGCCGTTCCTCCAGGGCACGCTGTACCTCAGACTGACGACGGCTGTATTCTCTCATGATGGTATCATATTGAAAATTCTGTAAAGCCACGTTATCTCCTTTGAAAATCAGATAAGTACTGTCGTTACTGTGAACGGAGTGAACAGTTACGTTCTGTCTATTGATTCAGCAGATGCTTTTCGTATTCATCAAAATCATACTCTCGCTGCTGAAAATTGTTGAAACGGTTATTAGAAGCAGGTGCGGCCGGTTTCCTGGCATTTTTCTTGTTCTGGCGGCGTTTCTGATGTTCACTGTCCAGAGAGCGGATATCATCGAGAGTTCTGACCTCTTTTTTCTTCCATCCCTCAAGAATCTTGTCTGTATACTGGAAACTCGCCTGGCCGGTCTGGAGTACAGTGCGGCTGCATGCCTCCTGAATGATCTCCATGGAAAAACCGTAGGTTTTAAGCCAGGTATCCATAAGTGTAACCTCTGTCTCAACAGGATTACGGTTAGTGATCCCCAGTGCTTTAAGAATAGCGAAGTATTCCCGGCTATAGCGGGAGCAGGATTGTTTTGCCTGCTCAACGGTGGTGACTCCGTTTTCTGCCCAGGCAATGGCAACTTTCTCAATATAACGGATGCTCTTATGATTATGACTGACGCAGTACTCAAGGAGATACTCGATAAGATCTGCACTCAGCCCCAGTCCGTCATAAAAGAAAAGCAGCTTCTGGCTTTCGGTAGGAGTCAGGGTCTTGCCAAGATACTGTTCGGCAATGTAAAGAATCTGAATGATCTCTTCATTCTGTTTCAGTTCACGGATCCGGTCAGGCGTCAGTTCCTGCTTCTGCTTAACAGAGGCTTCGTCTGTGGAAGTTTCAGGAGCGGAAACTGACACTGACGCTGGTGAAACTGCCGGCTGTTCTGCTGCGGAAGCAGTTTCCCGGGAGGCGGAAACAGAAGAAACTGTCTGCTTCTGTCCGTCGGGAGAGAGCAACACGATACCGCAGAGTTTATTGCTGTCTGTGAAATCAAGGGCGATCAACTCCTGCTTTGCCCAGTATTTCAGTGCACGGAGAATATCTCTCTCGGTACACAACAGACGATCTGCCATCTGCTCCAGACTGAAAGAAACCGGAGCATTGGAGAGTGAACGTAAAAGGTAGATATATACTTTGACGAACTCTCCATTTGCCTCCGGCATATAATTGTCAATAAATGTGTTCGATAAAATCGTGACCTCCATAAGGGAGGAGTTCTGTAATGTGATCGTTGCCATGAAATATCGCTCACTTTCTAAGAAAATTCCGGTTATATGCCGTCAAAACAACGGCAGATTGGAACAATTGGATTATAGCACAACCTTTTTCAAATGAGAATAGGGTATTTTGCTGCGAAAGATTTCCACAATAAAATGTGGATAATGTGGATAATGTGGAAAGAAAAACAGTAATAAAATTATCTGCAACCAGGATAAATGTCGAAAAAACGCATAAAATAAAGGATTTTGAACTGGCTACATATACACTTATGTAAACGACAAAGAGTAATAAAAATCCACATGCTATGTGGCATTAAAAATGTGCATAAGCATGTGGATAATGTGGATAACTTACTTTCCGAGAAGCTGTTCTCCAATATTTACAACGTCTCCGGCCCCCATAGTTATCAACAGGTCACCCTGTGTACAATTCTCGAGTAAAAAGTTCTCGATTTCATCGAAGGTTGGGAAATATTCACATGGAGTACCAAGATCCGCAATCAGTTTCTGGAGATCAGCGGAGGAAATCCCAAGGTTATCCGTTTCTCTGGCTGCATAGATGTCCGCAAGGACAACATGGTCTGCCAGGGAAAGAGCTTTGGCAAATTCAGGAAGGAGAGCCTTGGTACGGGTATAAGTATGCGGCTGGAATACACACCAGATTTTTTTATGTGGATAATTCTTTGCAGCGTGGAGAGTTGCCTCGATTTCAGTCGGATGATGTGCATAATCATCAATGATCGTGACTCCGCCGATCTGTCCCTTGTACTGGAATCTTCGGTCTGTTCCGGTAAAGCTCTTAAGTCCCTCAAAAATAACATCATCAGAAAGAGCAAGGAGCTGTCCGCAGGCAATGGAGGCCAGTGCGTTGGAAACATTGTGGATTCCCGGAACTTTGAGAGAGCAGGTTCCGATTGGACAGCCGTTATGGAGCACACGGAAGGAAGCGTGTCCGAATTCATCATAAGTGATATTGTCGGCAGTGTAATCTGCTTCTTTCTCCAGACTGTAGGTGATGACCTTACATGGAAGCTCCTTTATGATCTCCTCGTATTTCGGAGTGTCGGCATTGATGATCAGTGCGCCGTCTGCCGGAAGAAGCTCAGCAAATCTGCGGAAAGAATGACGGATGTCATCAATATCCTTAAAGAAATCCAGATGATCAGCATCTATATTGAGGATAATACTGATCTTTGGGAAAAAGCTTAAGAAGCTGTTGGTGTATTCGCATGCTTCGGTAAGGAAGGTCTCTGAATTACCGACACGGATGTTTCCTCCGATTGCCGGAAGGATACCGCCGACACTGATGGTAGGATCACAGTCTCCTTTAAGAAGAATATGAGAGATCATGGAAGTGGTGGTAGTCTTTCCGTGAGTTCCGGATACAGCGATCGGGGTATCGTAGTTGCGCATGATCTGTCCGAGAAGCTGTGCCCTGGTGAGCATTGGGATTCCTTTTTCCTTTGCACAGGAAAATTCAGGGTTGTCCGGATGGATTGCTGCTGTATAGACAACGACATCAACAGAATCCTTAATGTTGGAAGCACGCTGTCCATAGTAGAGAGTTGCACCCTTGCTTTCAAGAAGGGTGGTCAGCGGGCTTTTTTTAGAGTCGGAACCGGAGATGGTAAAGCCCTCCTCCAGGAGAACTTCGGCCAGTCCGCTCATGCTGATTCCGCCAATACCAATAAAATGGACGGCGATTGGTTTGTGAAAGTCTATCTGATACATAATAAAAATCTCCTTATTTTTGCTGAAGAGTTACTTCTTATTTTTAAATATTATACCTCTTGTAGATAAAAATGAAAAGTCCAAGTTTTGATGATAGAAAAAATACGGCGTAAAAATTGAGAAATTGTGCATAATTCACATGGAAAAATGAGAGATGGTTCGGAAAATAAAGAAAAGGTGTGCAATAAATATAAAAAAAATAAAATTAATACAAGAAAATTGTAAATAATGTTCACTAATCTGGGGAGATATGATATAATTAGGAAATCAAATATAACAAGAGGTGAGTGCATGATCAAGAAAGAAATGATTGCCATGCTTCTGGCGGGCGGTCAGGGCAGCAGACTTGGAGTATTGACAGCTAAAGTAGCAAAACCAGCGGTCGCCTTTGGGGGAAAATATCGTATCATAGATTTTCCGCTGAGTAACTGTATTAATTCAGGCATTGATACAGTGGGAGTTCTGACTCAGTATCAGCCACTGCGTCTGAACACACATATCGGAATTGGAATCCCGTGGGATCTGGATCGAAATGAAGGCGGTGTGACTGTGCTTCCTCCGTATGAGCGGAGTGACAACAGTGAATGGTATACCGGAACAGCGAATGCAATCTTCCAGAATCTTGATTACATGGAACAGTACAATCCGGATTATGTGCTGATCCTTTCCGGGGATCACATCTATAAGATGGACTATGAGATAATGCTGAATTTCCATAAGGCAAATAAAGCGGATATTACGATTGCATGTATGCCTGTTCCGATGGAAGAAGCAAGCCGATTCGGGATTATGGTGACGGATGAGAAGGGACGTGTGAGGGAATTCGAGGAGAAACCGGAGAAGCCGAGCAGTAATCTGGCTTCCATGGGAATTTACATATTCAGCTGGCCGGTATTGAAGGAAGCTCTGCTGGCACTGAAAGCACAGAGTAACTGTGATTTTGGTAAGCATATCCTTCCTTACTGTAAAGACAAAGGGCAGAGACTTTTTGCCTACGAGTATAATGGCTACTGGAAGGATGTAGGAACTCTGGGTTCCTACTGGGAAGCGAATATGGAACTGATCGACATTGTTCCGGAGTTTAACCTGTATGAAGAATACTGGAGGATTTATACAAGGGGAGATATCATTCCGCCGCAGTACATTGCAGAAGATGCAGTGACGGACTGCTGTCTGATCGGAGAGGGAACGGAGATTTATGGTGAAGTATATCATTCCGTGATCGGACCGAATGTTGTGATCGGAAAGGGAACGGTAGTAAGAGATTCCATTATCATGCGGAATTCTGTGATCGGAGAGAACTCTGTTCTGGACAGGGCAATCATAGCAGAGGACGTTACGATTGGCAATAATACTGTTGTTGGATGCGGAGAAGAAGCAAAGAATGTATTTAAACCTGCTGTTTACGCATTTGGACTTGCTACGATCGGAGAACAGAGTGTCATACCGGACAATGTTAAGATAGGAAGAAACACTGCAATTTCAGGAATTACTACAGCAGAGGATTATCCGGAAGGAATTCTTGAGAGTGGACAGGTGATCAGAGCAAAGGATGGTGAGCAGTCATGAAGGCAATCGGGATTATCCTTGCAGGAGGCAATAACAGCCGCATGCGGGAATTGTCGGACAAGAGAGCAATCGCAGCAATGCCGGTAGCCGGAAGTTACCGCAGTATAGATTTCGCACTGAGCAATATGGCAAATTCGCATATACAGAAGGTTGCCGTTCTGACTCAGTATAATGCAAGGTCTCTGAATGAACATCTGAGTTCATCCAAATGGTGGGATTTTGGACGTAAGCAGGGAGGTCTGTTTGTATTTACACCTACGATCACCAAGGACAACAGTCTGTGGTATCAGGGAACGGCAGATGCTATTTACCAGAATCTTACTTTCCTCAGAAACAGCCATGAGCCGTATGTAGTCATTGCATCCGGTGACTGTATTTATAAGATGGATTACAACAAAGTCCTGGATTTCCATATTTCCAAACGTGCGGATATTACAGTTGTCTGCACAACCTGCAGAGATCAGAGTGAAGTGGAACGCTTTGGTGTAGTCCGCATGAATGACGACTTCAGGATTGAAGAATTTGAAGAGAAACCGATCGTATCCAATTATAATACGATCTCAACCGGTATTTATGTTATCCGGAGAAGACAGTTGATCGAACTGCTGGAGCGGGCTGCCCAGGAAGGCAGACATGATTTTGTAAACGATATTCTTATTCGTTACAAAAACCTCAAACGAATTTACGGCTATAAGATAGATTCCTACTGGAGCAATATTTCTACCGCAGAGGCATATTATCGAACCAATATGGCATTTCTGCAGCCGGAGATTCGGAATTACTTCTTCAGACAGGAACCGTCGATCAAGACAAAGATCGACGATCTGCCACCGGCAAAATATAATCCGGGAGCGGTCGTAAAGAACAGTCTTGTTGCGAGTGGATGCATTGTTAATGGTACGGTCGAGAATTCTGTACTGTTCAAGGATGTCTATGTCGGCAACAACTGTGTGATCAGGAATTCTGTGATTCTTAACAACGTTTATCTGGGAGATAACGTGCGGCTGGAGAATTGTATCGTGGAAAGCCGCGATACGATCAAGGCAGATTCCTGCTACAGCGCAGAAGACGGAAAGGTCAGAATCGTTGTAGAAAAGAATGAAAGGTACGCATTATAAAATAAATACAAAATATAAGGCAATGCGTGCGTATGAAAGGTGAAAGGGGCAGCAATACAATGAATATTACAGATGTACGTGTGAGAAAGATTGCAAAAGAAGGAAAGATGAAAGCGGTCGTATCGATCACAATAGATGATGAGTTTGTGGTACATGATATTAAGGTGATCGAGGGAGAGAAGGGCCTTTTTATCGCAATGCCGAGCCGCAAGGCAACGGACGGAGAGTATCGTGACATCGCTCATCCGATCAACTCACAGACAAGGGATCGCATCCAGGGTCTGATTCTGGAGAAATACCAGGAACTTCTGGCAGCAGAAGAGGCAGAGGAAGTAGAGGAAGCTGTCGCAGAATAAACACGGTGGCATTGTCTGAAGATGAATTTCAAGTCAGCGTAATTTTTTTGTAATACATATAGTAGATATGTGGTAAAATCGCGACCTTTTATTGAAAATGTTACATGAATGTTACAAAGATTAAATAAAAGTGTTGATTTTATGAAAAAATGTGTTATACTGAGTGTACAAAAAAATTACGAGGTGTTTATATGAAAAGTAAGAAAGTTCTTTCACTGCTGATAACATGTGCAATGACTGCTTCTATGGGGACAACCGTATTCGCTTCTACAGAAGATCAGATAGCCGCAGCACAGGCTCAGAAGCAGGAAGCACAGGCAGGACTTGATCAGACTCAGGCAAACATCAGTGGTCTGGAGAGTAAGAAACAGGAACTCGAATCCTACCTGTCAGAACTGAATTCACAATATAATGAACTGACAGAAAGTATTTCTCAGTTAAGCACACAGGCCGCTGAGAAAGAAGATGAGCTGAATAAAGTCAAGGTTGCCCTTGCCAGTGCACAGAAGGCAGCGATCAAGCAGAAGGAAGCAATGTCTGACCGTATTCAGTACATATATGAGAAGGGCGGTACAACAATGTTTGAGGCACTGATCTCTGCAGGAAGTCTTTCTGAACTCCTGAATCAGGCCAACAGCATTTCCGAGCTTTCCAAATATGACAGAAATATGCTTGAGAAATACGAAGCAACTCAGAAGAATATTGCCGAGCAGCAGAAGAAGGTTGAGGATGAATCTGCTTCCATTAACACGATGCTTGCAGAGAAAGGCTCCAAGCAGCAGGAAGTTCAGAATCTTGTTGCAACAACAAGTGATAACATCAGTTCCTACGTAAACCAGATCAGTGCAAACCAGGAAGAGGCAGAGGTTCTTATGGCTCAGGTGAGCAGCGCTGATAACGATATCGCAGTTCTGATGGAGCAGGCTGAGCAGGAGAGAGCAGCAGAAGAGGCGGCAGCAGAAGCTGCAGCACAGGCAGCAGCTGAGGAAGCGGCAAGCGAAGAGGAGTCTTATAGTGAAGATTCTTCCGAACCCGACGAAGATACTTCCAGTGATGAATCTTATACCGAGGACGAGTCTTCTGATGCTTCCTATACAGAGAATGATTCTGATTCCGAAAGCTCTGATGACAGCTATTCTGATGATGAAGAAGCAGGAACTATTGATGATGACAGTCAGTACACAGACGCATCTGAGGATACATCCAGCGATGATTCTTCTACAGAGGATTCCTCTGATTCCAGCGATGATTCTTCATCTGACAGCAGTTCATCTGATTCTGCTTCATCTGACTCCAGTCAGGGAACTTATCTTGGAAACTTTAAGCTTACAGCTTACTGTAACTGTGCAACCTGCTGCGGAACAGCAGGAAATGCAACAGCAAGTGGAACTATGCCGGTGGCAGGACGTACTGTAGCCATGGCAGGTGTACCGTTTGGAACAAAGCTCCTTATCAACGGAAATGTTTATACGGTAGAGGATCTTGGAACTCCGTATGGCCATGTAGATATCTACTGCAGCAGTCACAGCGAAGCTCTGAGCTTTGGATTACAGTATGCGGATGTTTACCAGCTGAACTAATATGAATTTACAATAAGAAAGCCTGTACTCCGGGACTACTTGACGATTGGACAAGTAGATCTCAGGGCACAGGCTTTTTTCTTTATATTCAGTCAGAAAGATTTTGGGGTCTGTATTAAAGATATGGCACTCCGGGGATTTCCGGATAGCTTCCCATTCCGATGAGCAGTTCCAGACCGACCTGACGCGCTTCAAGGACAGCTGCCTTGACAGCACTTGCATCACCCGAAATTCCAAGAATAACTTCGTTGGAATGGCTGGTTCCGATGCTTGGAGTCATGTAGCAGGTGATGCTTACTGCGGACGCTTTCATTGCGGTATCAGCCATTACAAGGCCGATAGCAGCCGGAGATCCGGCCATGAAGCCAAAGGCTTCCCCGGGAATGGCGTGGAAAGCTTTCTGCAAAGCTGCACCGGCACTGGCAGAAAATGTAAACTCCAGATGACCGGAATCACTGATATAAAGCTCACCGGCGTTTTTCTTAGTGAGTTCAAGGCCGAGTTCGATTGCGTGACGCACATCGGAAACATCATTGCCGCCGATCACGATATAGTTGCCGTGACCGCCCCAGCCCTTGGTATCTCTTGGAAATTCTATGGACAGGACTTCTGTATTGGTTGCTTTTACGGCATCGTCAATTGCAGTGATCTGTCCGGCCGCACCGGTTCGGGAACTAAAAAGTCCGAGGGTATGATATTTCGTTCCTATATTCATTTCTTTTAATAAGGTATCATCGATTCCTGAGATGACCAGACCAATCGTGTCAAGGACAGCAGTTCCGACAAATTCTGTTCTTGAGCAGTGAGTGCTGATACTTTTTACATCTATCATAGTGGATCCTCTTTCCGTCCGCCATAAGTGGGCGGGTTCTTCTGGTTTTTGTGAGTGAATGTTACAGTGAACCTGTTATCTATAATATAGCGTATATCGGAAATTCTTGCAAGAAATTGGAAAATAGAAATTTTTTATTTTTTTTCAAAAAACTGTTGACAATTCAAAAACCATATAATATAATATGTCTTGCGTTGAGCGACGTAGGAAAAATAAA
Source organism: Blautia sp. MSK17_66 (assembly GCF_020538025.1). Taxonomy (NCBI): domain Bacteria; kingdom Bacillati; phylum Bacillota; class Clostridia; order Lachnospirales; family Lachnospiraceae; genus Blautia; species Blautia sp. MSK17_66. The sequence continues at coordinate 16,503 of NZ_JAJBNQ010000011.1, read as the reverse complement.
TAACGAAGTGTGGCTCAGTTTGGTAGAGCGCTGCGTTCGGGACGCAGAGGTCGCAGGTTCAAATCCTGTCACTTCGACTACTTGGCAGGGGCACCGAAAACTTTTGAAATAGAGTTTTCGGTGTTTTTTCTTTGTTTATCCAGGGAATCTCTTGAATAAGAGGTTCCTTTTTGTATTTGGAATGAAAGTGTTTCATGATGTATCAATAAAGCAAAAACGCTTTGCAGAGATACGATTAGATGTCAGTGGAATAAGCACGTTAGTTTTTTGTAATAATGGAAAAATATTGCGAGAGAACAGCACGAAATGGGCTGAGAAAAAAGAAAGTCTATATGAGGAATAAACAGAAGAATTATAAAAGATTTTTGAAAAATTCACCAACATCACAGTGAAAAATCTGTGCGAGTGCAAGGAGTTCACTGACTTTGATGTTCATCCGGTTTGTTTCTAGCTTGGCGTAAGTGCTCTTGGAGATGGGAATTCCCATGAGATTCAGACGGGCAATTACCTGATCCTGCGTGAATCCATTAAGATAACGCACCTGCTGGATGTTTCTGCCGATGTCCAGGTCGGGTCTTATTTTCTGCATTTTGTTTTCCTCATAGATAATATTTCGCAATAAAGAAATATCTGTGTATTGATGATAATGAGGAATTCTTTTATAATGTTTCGTAATAGAGAAACATTTATTGTTTATCCTGAAGTAGAAAAAATATAGCATATAAAACGATACAACTGAGCTGATGGAGGAAGTGAAGGACGGTATGGGGACAGAAAAAGAGAACGAATTATCATATTTATGTGGGATGATCCAGAGTGGAAAAATTTCGCATAAAGATGCCATACATTATCTGGATTTGATGAAAGAAGAGTATGAGCTTGAAGAAAAACAGTTTGATGGACTTTATGCAGAGTGGATACGAAACGGAGATATAGGCAGAGAACTGAACAGAATCGGAAAACAGGGAAAGGATCCAGATTCCAGGAAACCGTATGATTATGTTCTGGATGGCCTGTATGAGATGGTGGAATATGGAGAAATAGATCTGGAGATGGTGACAGAAAATCTGTGGGAGGATCCCTATGAGGTGCGAAAAGATCCGGTGAAAGGTTATACGGGGTTTTATCCGGAATTTCCAGGATGCATCGGATACGGAGAAAATCAGGAAATGCTGCGTATGAATATGAAGAAGGCTCTCAGAAACTGGATTTATGCAGCGTATGCACAGTGGACTGAAAGACGGATCATCGGGGGAAAGTGAGAAGGGTATATTGGGAGCTGTAAGCTCATATACATAAGTGATGAGCAAATCCGGGAGGTTCTGGTTTGGCAAAATACCAGCGCTTTGTGGCGTATGTATATGAGTATCAGAAAGGAAAAAAAGGAAATAACTGTGGCTTCATAAAAGTAGAAGCCAGGGAACAAGTGTGCCTGATGGAGGTTCATCTGAGATGCCCAGGCCTGATCGCGGGTATGGAGTGTACTGTCTATGGATTTGTGAGAAGAAAGGGACTGCTGGAAGGGAGCAGAATCGGAAAATTCCGAACAGAAGCCGGCAGAATGGATTGTCTTCTGGAAACACAGACAATGGCAGTCGGGCATGGAAAGATACCGCTTGGTGATATGAACGGGATGATCCTCATTCTGGATAGTGGCGGATTTTTTGGAACGGAGTGGGATGACCGACCGATCCGGCCGGAGGATTTCCAGGAGATGACGGAAGAGGCGGAACAGAAAACAGAGCCTGCAAAGGAGGATGAACAGGTTCATACACAGTCTGTGCAGGAATCTGAGATGACAGAGTGTCCGGAGCCTTTGAAACCGCAAAAATATCCGCCGCACAAGCCGGAACCGGGCCGTCCGGAGCCCGCACCTGTTGGTGTACCTTGTGAGGCGTTTGGTGATGGCGAGATGACAGAATGCCGCAGGATTACTATAGATGAACTCTGCCGTCTTGGACGCCGTGTCTGCATGCTTCGAAACAATCGTTTTCTGCAGTATGGCTATCATAATTTCGGTCATCTGCTTTTATGCTGTACTCGCGACGGTCAGTGGATGCTTGGTGTTCCGGGAGCATATGATCAGCAGGAAGGTTTTATGGCAAATATGTTTGGCTTTTCTTATTTCAAAGAGAGCCGAGATATCCAGGTCCCAAAAGGAAAGGGAGGCTACTGGTACCGGTCAGTCGATGCCCCGAATTTCAACTCTTGAGATGGTTTGTAGAAGAATGCTGCGGAAATGTTCCAGTTCTTCCAGAGAATAGCTGCTGAATCCAGGCTGCAGAACTTCATCGGAGTCTTTGTAAGCCTGGAGATAGTAGGCTCTGGCACCCTTCAGCCAGGTTCCGATTTTATAAAAATCATCTTCGCTGTGCAGTTCACGGACAACCGTGGTGCGGAATTCGTAGTCCAGATTTCCGTGCAGCAGGAAGTCAACTGTCTGCTGTACAGAATCCAGGTCAGGGTGAAGAAGACCTGTCAGGGAAGGGTAATTTTGGGGGCAGGCTTTGATATCCACGGCAGCCATCTGGATAAGATTTTTCTCGGCAAGATTTTTCAGAACTTCAGGATGGGATCCATTGGTATCCAGTTTGACAGAATATCCCATTTCGTGGATTTTGCGTACAAAGGGCTCCAGATCTGCACTGAGTGTGGGCTCTCCTCCGGAGATGCAGACTCCTTCCAGAATACCGGTTCGCTTCTGCAGGAAATTTAAAACTTCTTCTTCGGAAATTTCCGGTTCGGTAGAAGGGTGCAGGACAAGCGGGCTGTTCTGGCAGAAGGGACACCGGAAATTGCAGCCGCCAAGAAATATGGTTGCGGCGACCCGGCCGGGATAATCAAGCAGGGTAGTTTTGTTCAGACCATGTATATGTGGCATAATTTTCTCTTCTTTCTGAGATGATAATTTTGGAATCAGAACTTCTGGCATTTTAAAAATGAGACCGTTTCCGATTCAGAACTCTGATAATTTATTCTAGTGATTTGACGTTGATTTTGCAAGGGGATTTCTTTATACTGATAACGGAAAAAGGAGGAGAAGGTGTTGACAGAGCAGGAGAAATTTATGAAAGAAGCAATCCGTCAGGCAAAGAAAGCGAGAGCACTGGAAGAAGTTCCGATCGGCTGTGTGATCGTGTCTGAGGGGAAAATTATTGCAAGGGGATATAATCGGAGAAATACGGACAAAAATACATTATCTCATGCAGAACTGAATGCGATCCGCAAAGCGAGCAGGAAGCTCGGTGACTGGCGGCTGGAAGGCTGCACCATGTATGTAACGCTGGAACCATGCCAGATGTGTGCGGGTGCACTTGTACAGTCAAGGATTGATGAAGTGGTGATCGGGAGCATGAATCCCAAAGCGGGATGTGCAGGTTCTGTTCTGAATCTTCTGGAAGTGGAGGGATTTAATCATCAGGTAAAGACGACCAGAGGTGTACTTCAGGAAGAGTGCTCTGCAATGCTGTCTGATTTTTTTAAAGAACTCCGTGAAAAGAAAAAACAGCGTAAAATGCTTGCGAAACAGGAGATACAGCAGATACAGAGCCGCAAACAGTAGAACTTGTTTTTTGCGGAAATCGTGCTATGATAAAACAGAGAGTGAGCGCCGGGGCAGTGTGCCGGATGGCGGTCATATCATGTAATAAACGAGGAGGAAATGAAAATGACAGTAGAAGCATTAAGAAAAGACATGGTTGCAGCCATGAAGGCAAAGGACAAAACAACAAAGGATGCAGTATCTTCTCTGATCTCAGCAGTTAAGAAGGCTGCTATTGATGAAGGGTGCCGCGAGGATGTGCCTGAAGCACTGGTTGACCGTGTGATCCTCAAAGAATTAAAAACAGTTAAGGAACAGCTCGATACCTGTCCGGAAAACCGTGACGATCTCCGTGCGGAATATCAGGCAAGATATGATGTAATCGAGAAATATGCGCCGCAGCAGATGAGTGCAGAAGAAATCAGGACATATCTCGAAGAAAAATTTGCAGAAGTTCTTGCAACAAAGAACAAAGGACAGATCATGAAAGCTGTCATGGGTGACCTTAAAGGTAAGGCAGACGGCAAACTTATCAATCAGGTGGTAGCAGAAATCTGCCAGTAAAAAAATACTCCGGGGACAATCTGTCTCCGGAGTATAAAAAATTCTCTCTTTTCCGCGCGCCGCACTTCGAAATGTTCCCATGGACGTTACCTCTACAGTTAACTCGGCCCAGGCACCCTCACGGCACACAAGAGGTTCTGCTTAGTGCTGCTGCATTCCTGCCCTGACACGGTTCACAGAGTCCTGTTGCGTGAGACCCAAACGTCAACGCCACTTATAAAGGGCAGCCCCACAGGAGACAAGCCTCAGATTGGCATCACCCCTGCTGTAGCGGATTGCAGGTACAGGGCACCGCTATCTCCCCGGCTGCGCGGAACTTAAGTATAGACGATTTTTGTATACTTGTCAAGAGGGGGCAAAGTATTATATAATAGAAAACAGATTGCAGATGCTTTTTTGGACTGATTCCATAAATAACTGTAAAATCTACTTTAGATAAAAAATCATGCGCTATGAGGAGGAACTGTTCTATGATCAAAAGAATCGGAATGTTAACAAGTGGCGGTGACTGCCAGGCTTTAAATGCCACAATGAGAGGTGTTGTGAAGGCTCTGTCTAATACAGTGGATGACCTGGAGGTTTACGGCTTTGACGATGGATACAAAGGACTGATCTACGGCAAGTACCGTATGTTGACTGCAAAAGATTTCTCCGGTATTCTGACAAGAGGAGGAACTATTCTTGGCACTTCCCGTCAGCCGTTTAAGCTGATGCGTGTGCCGGATGAGAAAGGTCTGGATAAGGTTGAGGCTATGAAGCAGACTTACTATAAGCTCTGCCTGGACTGTCTTGTCATCCTTGGAGGAAACGGAACACAGAAAACAGCCAATCTGTTACGAGAAGAGGGATTGAATATCATTCATCTTCCAAAGACCATTGATAATGACATCTATGGTACAGATATGACATTTGGATTCCAGAGCGCAGTAAATATTGCCACAAACGCAATTGACTGTATCCATACAACAGCAACTTCTCATGGCCGTGTATTTATTGTGGAGATTATGGGTCATAAGGTTGGAAGCCTGACCCTTCATGCAGGTATCGCAGGTGGTGCAGATATTATCCTGATTCCTGAAATTCCGTATGATATCAAGAAGGTATGTGCTGCAATTGACAAACGTAATAAGGAAGGCAAACGCTTCACGATCCTTGCAGTAGCAGAAGGTGCGATCTCCAGGGAGGATGCAGAACTTCCGAAGAAGAAATACAAAGAGAAACTCGAAGAAAGAGCGAAGAAATATCCGTCCGTTTCTTATGAGATCGCAGATCAGATCAACAAGGTTATCGGAAGTGAAGTCCGTGTAACAGTTCCGGGTCACATTCAGCGTGGTGGTGAGCCGTGTCCGTATGACCGAGTTCTTTCTACAAGAATCGGCGCAGGTGCGGCAGAAGCTATCCTGGATGAGGAATATGGCATTATGGTTGGCATCATCAATGGCAAGATCAAGAGAATCCCACTTGCAGAATGTGCAGGCAAGCTCAAGATGGTTTCTCCTAAGGATCAGATCGTTAAAGCTGCCAAGCAGATCGGTATCAGCTTTGGAGACTGATCACTGCCGGACAAAGAGTAAACAGTAACGAATAACTGCCGCCGCGGGAGTTTTCCTGCGGCGGTTTAATGCCTGGATAAACGGTGGTAAAAGAATATGCCAGGCTGGAAAAGGAGTGTAGTTATTTATGAGTTATACTGCCCTGTACCGAAAGTTCCGACCTGATAATTTTGCTGATGTCAAAGGGCAGGATCACATTGTGACAACGTTGACAAATCAGATCAATGCCAGCCGTATCGGACATGCCTATCTGTTCTGCGGGACGAGAGGTACCGGTAAGACAACGGTGGCGAAGATTCTGGCGAAGGCAGTGAACTGTCAGCATCCTGTCAATGGAAGTCCCTGCAACGAATGTGAGATGTGCAGAGCAATCCAGGCAGGAACTTCCATGAATGTGATTGAGATCGATGCCGCATCCAACAATGGCGTGGATAATATCCGTGAGATCCGTGAGGAAGTGACTTATCGTCCTACAGAGGGGAATTATAAGGTGTATATCATCGATGAGGTGCATATGCTTTCTACGGGAGCCTTTAATGCCCTGCTTAAGACACTGGAGGAACCACCTTCCTATGTAATTTTTATACTGGCTACGACGGAGGCGCATAAGATTCCGATCACGATTCTTTCCAGATGCCAGAGATATGATTTTCACAGGATTTCAATCGATACAATCGCAGACAGACTGACGGAACTTCTTCATGCAGAAGGAGTGGAAGCAGAAGAAAAGGCGGTTCGCTATGTGGCGAAGGCCGGTGATGGTTCCATGCGAGATGCCCTGAGTCTTCTGGACCAGTGTATTGCTTTCTATCTGGGCCAGACACTGACTTATGATAAAGTTCTGGAGGTTCTGGGAGCTGTAGACACCGAAGTGTTCAGTAAGCTTTTAAGGAAGGTTCTGACCGGTGATGTAACCGCGGCGATCCGTATTCTGGAGGAGCTTATCGTAGGAGGAAGGGAGCTGAGCCAGTTTGTAGGAGATTTTACATGGTATATGCGAAATCTTCTTCTGGTCAAAACTTCCGACAATCCGGAGGAAGCAATTGATGTTTCGTCTGAGAATCTCAGACTTCTTAAAGAGGAGAGTGAGATGACGGACATTGATACACTTATGCGGTATATCCGTGTTTTTTCTGAACTCTCAAATCAGATTCGATTTGCCACACAGAAACGTGTTCTGGTAGAAATTGCTCTGATCAAACTCTGCCGGCCGGCGATGGAGACAAATCTTGATTCTGTTTTGGATCGTATTCGGGTACTGGAGCAGAGAATTGATGAGCGGCCGGTTCAGCAGGTGGTTGTCCGAAGCGGCGATGAGTCCGTGACAGAAATGCGGAAGGAACCGGTAGTACCACCTCAGAAAGCGGCACCGGAGGATCTGCAGAAGATCGTGGCAGGATGGAAGGTGATCGTTGGTCAGACAACGGCAGCATTCAAGCAGGCACTTCTGCAGTCTGTGCCAAAGTACAATGGGGAAACCGGTGAACCGGTGCTGTATGTGGAATTTCAGACTCCGTTAGGACGGCTGTATCCGGATGATTCTGATGCGAAGAAGGAATTACAGGAAATCATAGAGAAACAATTGGGTAAAAGCATTGAACTGCATATGCTTGTGGCAGAAGATCATCAGCAGACAAATCTGTCTCAGATTACAGTGGATCAGGCGATCCGCGAAAATATCCATATGGATGTTCAGATAGAAGAAGAACCGGGTTCACACCTGGAAGACTAAAATAAAATGATATGGAGGAATAAAAGTTATGGCAAAACGTGGAGGATTTCCGGGCATGGGTATGCCTGGCAACATGAACAATTTAATGAAACAGGCTCAGAAAATGCAGCGCCAGATGGAAGAGAATCAGAAGGCACTGGAAGAAAAAGAATTCACAGCAACTGCGGGCGGTGGAGCTGTAGAGGTGACAATTTCCGGTAAACGTGAGGTTACCAAAGTTAAGCTTGATGAAGAAGTTGTAGACCCGGACGATATCGAAATGCTGGAAGATTTAATCGTGGCTGCTACAAACGAGGCGCTTCGTAAAGTAGAGGAGGAATCCGCAGCAGTAATGTCAAAACTGACAGGAGGCCTTGGAGGCCTTGGCGGAGGCCTTCCGTTCTGATGGAATATTACAGCACACATATCAATAAGCTGATAGAACAGCTTTCCCATCTGCCGGGGATTGGACCGAAGTCTGCACAGCGGCTGGCTTTTCATATCATGAATATGCCGAAGGACCAGGTGGGACAGCTGGCGTCTTCCATCACGGAAGCCAGAGAGAAGGTCTGCTACTGCAAGAACTGCTGCACGCTGACAGATCAGGAGCTTTGCCCGATCTGCAGCAATCCGAAGAGGGATTCCGGCACGATTATGGTAGTGGAGAATACAAGGGATCTGGCTGCGTATGAGAAGACCGGCAAGTATGATGGAGTATATCATGTGCTTCACGGTGCAATCTCACCGATGCTTGGAATCGGGCCAGATGATATCCGCCTCAGGGAACTGATGCAGAGGTTGCAGAAGGACGATATAAAAGAAGTGATCATTGCGACAAACTCCAGTCTGGAGGGCGAAACGACAGCAATGTATATAAGCAAGCTGATCAAACCTACAGGAATCAAAGTTACCAGGATCGCCAGTGGCGTACCGGTGGGCGGAGATCTGGAATACATTGATGAAGTGACACTGCTCCGCGCACTGGAGGGCAGAGTGCAGCTTTGATAACAGAAAGAGGGGATGAACTTTGGCGAAAAAAAAGGTGACTTCCTCCCAGGTGGCAGAAAAAGCCGGGGTTTCTCAGGCTACGGTATCCATGATTCTTAATCGCAGAAATAATGTTTCTTTTTCAGAAGAAACCATTGAGAAGGTAGAACGTGCTGCCAGAGAACTGGGATATGAACTGCCACATCGAAAACATAAGAACAACAGCAAAAAAGAAAAACTGATCGTTGTTTTTTGTCCGACCCTTACCAGTCCATATTATGTTCTACTGCTTCAGGGAATCGAGTCCGTGGCAAACGAAAAGGGATATGGCGTCTTTATCTGCAATACGCAGCGAGATGCCAGACTGGAAGAGCGATATCTGAGGATGATCGGAAATATAGAACCGCAGGGGATCATTTATGCCTGCAATCCTCATCCGGATTTCCAGCAAAAAGTAGAAGAACTGGCAAGAAGAATTCCACTGGTCATCATCAGCAACAAAGAAAAGACAACAACCGTGGATGCGATCAATCAGGATAACACAATGGTGGGAAGACTGATGGCGAGACATCTTCTGGATCTGGGACACAGAGATGTGGCATTTATCACACCACCGCTGACCAGAAGGCAGTGGCAGCGATCCAGAAGAATCGATGGTTTTGTAAAAGAATACGAAAAAGAAGGACTTGGCGGTCATGTTTTGATCAAGGCAGCAGATGAGTCGATAGACCGGAGGATGCCGCGAATGGATTCGGAATATTCCATGGGATATCAGCTTACGATGGAGCTTCTCAGGGAACAGAAGCAGTTCACCGCGATTGCCGGACAGAATGATATGATGGCAATAGGCGCTATTGATGCACTGGAGAAGTCCAGAATACGTGTTCCAAAGGATGTCTCTGTAATCGGATGTGATGATATTTTTTATTCCAGTATCCGGAGACTTTCCCTGACGACGATCGATCATTTTGTCGCACTTAAGGGCAGAGATGCCTGTGATATCATCATAAGAAAGATTACTACAAATGATCAGTTTTACACGGGGCTTCAGCCGACAAGCCTTTATAATATTGAATACACACCGAAGCTGATCGCCCGCAAAACGACAACTTATGCAAAAACCTCCGGTATTTCAAAGCCAGTAAAATAAGAAAAAATAAATATACTGAATAAAATTATTATTAATAATTTTTGGCTTGCAGCTGTGGAAAGCGTGAAAAAACCGTAAACTGTGCATAGATTTATACAAAAAGCACGGGATTTCCGCGGAAAAGTATTAATAAAAAGTAAAATTATTAATAGAAAAATTATTAATAATTTTGCCCATCCTTGACCTGAAAAAACTATCTGTTATAATGAAATCATCAAAGCGATGTTAGCAAAAACGCAGAATTCAGGAGGGAATATAATCATGAGATTTTTTATTGACACAGCAAATGTAGAGGATATCCGTAAAGCAAATGATATGGGAATTATCTGTGGCGTTACCACAAATCCGTCCCTGATCGCCAAAGAGGGAAGAGATTTCAATGAAGTAATCAAAGAAATTACAGAAATCGTAGATGGACCGATCAGCGGTGAAGTAAAAGCTACCACAACAGATGCAGAGGGAATGATCGCAGAAGGACGTGAGATCGCCAAAATCCATCCAAACATGGTAGTTAAGATTCCTATGACAGTAGAAGGTCTGAAAGCAGTTAAAGTTCTTTCCAAAGAAGGAATCAAAACAAACGTAACACTTATCTTTACTGCAAATCAGGCTTTACTTGCTGCAAGAGCAGGTGCTACATATGTATCCCCATTCCTTGGAAGACTTGATGATATTTCTACAGATGGACTTCCGCTGATTCGTCAGATCGTTGAAATGTTCGAGGTAGCCGGAATCACAACACAGATCATCTGTGCAAGTGTTCGTCACCCGATCCATGTAACAGAATGTGCTCTGGCAGGCGCTGATATCGCAACAGTACCATACAAGGTTCTTGAGCAGATGACCAAACATCCTCTGACAGATGCAGGAATCGAGAAATTCCAGAAAGACTACAAAGCAGTATTTGGTGAGTAACTGTTAATAGGTAATATCCCTAAAATACTGGCGATGATATATATTGCTTGACGAATGCTGAGATTGGTTGTAGCATGAGTCTGTCGTAAACTAATAAAAGGAGAATTAGATCATGGAGAAATTAGAACTTCAGAAAATTGCGAACGAAGTCCGCAAAGACATCGTGACCGCAGTTCATGCTGCAAAAGCCGGCCATCCGGGCGGATCTTTATCAGCAGCAGATTTATTCACATACCTGTATTTTCAGGAAATGAACATTGACCCGAAAGATCCTAAGAAAGCAGACAGAGACCGTTTTGTACTTTCCAAAGGACATACAGCACCAGGACTTTACTCTGCACTGGCTGAGAGAGGATATTTCCCGAAAGAAGATCTGAAGACACTTCGTCATCTTGGATCTTATCTGCAGGGACATCCGGATATGAAACATATCCCGGGTGTTGATATGACGAGTGGTTCTCTGGGACAGGGAATCTCCGCAGCAGTAGGTATGGCACTTTCTGCAAAACTCAGCGATGAAGCTTACAGAGTATATACTCTCCTGGGAGATGGTGAGATTCAGGAAGGTCAGGTATGGGAGGCGGCTATGTTTGCAGGCTTCCGTAAACTGGACAACCTGGTAGTGATTGTGGACAATAACGGACTTCAGATTGATGGTAAAATTGATGAAGTCTGCTCTCCGTATCCGATCGATAAGAAATTTGAGGCATTTAATTTCCATGTGATCAATGTTGAAGACGGAAATGATATGGATCAGCTCAAGGCTGCATTTGACGAGACAAGAACAGTCAAGGGAATGCCTACAGCAATCATTATGAAGACAGTTAAGGGTAAAGGTGTATCCTTCATGGAAAACCAGGCCGGATGGCATGGCAAGGCTCCGAATGATGAGCAGTATGCGCAGGCAATGGAAGATCTGGAGAAAGTAGGTGAAGCATTATGTCAGAAGTAAAGAAAATTGCTACAAGAGCAAGCTATGGTGCGGCTCTGGTGGAACTTGGAAAAGAACATGAGAATCTTGTTGTTCTGGATGCTGACCTTGCTGCAGCTACTCAGACCGGAATGTTTAAAAAGGAATTTCCGGAACGCCATATCGACTGCGGTATCGCAGAATGTAATATGGTAGGAATCGCAGCCGGACTTGCAGCTACCGGTAAGGTTCCTTTTGCCAGCACATTTGCCATGTTTGCAGCAGGACGTGCTTATGAGCAGATTCGTAACTCTGTAGGATATCCGCATCTTAATGTTAAGATCGGTGCAACTCATGGCGGAATTTCTGTTGGTGAAGATGGTGCAACTCATCAGTGCTGCGAAGATTTTGCACTTATGAGAGTTGTTCCTGGAATGGTTGTTATGTCTCCGGCAGATGACATTGAAGCAAAGGCTATGGTCAAAGCTGCTTATGAGCATGAGGGACCAGTTTATATGAGATTTGGTCGTCTGGCAGTGCCGGTGATCAATGATAATCCTGATTATAAATTTGAAATGGGTAAAGGTATCGTTCTTCGAGAGGGTAAGGATGTTACTATCGTTGCAAATGGTCTTTGCGTGGCAGCTTCTCTTGAAGCGGCAGAGAAACTTGCAGCAGATGGAATTGAGGCAAAGGTTATCAACATCCATACCATCAAACCACTTGATGAGGAACTGATCGTTGCAGCAGCAAAAGAAACCGGAAAAGTTGTCACAGTAGAGGAGCATTCTATTATTGGCGGACTTGGCGGTGCTGTATGCGAGTGTCTTGCAGAGAAAGCTCCTGTACCGGTAAAACGTATTGGTGTAAATGACAGATTCGGTGAATCCGGACCGGCTGTGGCTCTTCTTGAGAAATACGGCTTGGATGGAGAAGGCATCTACAAACAGGTTAAAGAATTTGTTTAAAATCTGTTTTGGATAAAGGAATCGACTCCAGAATTCCCTGTACGATTTTATCTGCAAGGAAGATTACAGTGGACAGACGGGTTGTCTGCAGTGTAAGCTGCTCAAGCACGCCTGAGACATTGACGATTCCGGTAATATGAATATGGCCTACAGACGGAAGCTGTTTATGAATTGCAGCACCTGGGTGAAGTGCACCATTTGCAATGGTCACATAGCCCAGGTGCTTTTTTTCGCCAAGAGAAGCATCTATGGCGATAATCAGAGCATTTGGATGGTGCGTCTGGATGTGCTGGTATATATCTGTAAGATTTAAGGCATGAACAGGCTGGAACAGTGTCCCATAGACAGAAAAAACTGTTCCGGAATAACTACTGAGTTTTTGCCCGACAAAGGGACCGAGACAGTCTCCTGTGACACGGTCGGTTCCTATACAGAGAAAGACAAGTTCTGACCAGTTATTCCGATAATGGAGAATGCACTGCCTGAGAGAGCCGGAGATTTTACAGACAGAGTCGGTCTGCCTGGCATTAATATAAAAAGTCATAAGGATTCCTCTTGTCTGGTTTGCGGTAACGTTCTGTTTCATTGTATCCGTGTCTGCGAAGAATTATGCAGGTGCAGAATATGTCGTTAAATTTTGGGGAAAAGGTTTTATATTACGATAAAATCTGCGGTGTGGATATGCTATTCTGATGCCTGAAGGGGTGATTGGATATGATAGAGGTCATCTATAAAGATGAAAAGCAGGAGATGAAAGATGGAACCACAGAATGGGAACTGCCTAAGAATATACGTCAGATAGGACTTGTCAGCGGGGATTACAGAATCTATATTGAGGACTATGTATATACCTTCCTGCACAGGGCTGCACAGACGAAGGGCCGTGACGAAGAAAATGGGAGCTGTCTGGCGATTCTGCTCGGTGAAGCCCGGTGGCGGTCTGGAAATGGCGTGGTATTTATCAGAGGAGCTCTTTTGACGGAAGGGGAAGAGATCAGCGAAGAGCATATTGAGATCACGCAGAATATGTGGCAGACAATTCATGAAGAACAGGAAAAATATTTTGAAGGACAGGAGATTGTGGGCTGGTTTCTGGCATGTCAGTCGCTTTCTATGGAGGCCTCGGAACTGATCCAGAAAGTACACAGGAAACAGTTTGGAGCAGAAAAGATAGTGATGCTTCTGGATACGGCAGAACAGGAGGAAGCTTTCTTTCGTTATGAAAATAATTTCCTCGTAAGACAGAGCGGATACTACATTTATTACGAAAAAAATATCCAGATGCAGAACTATATGCTGGAAAAAAATCCACAATTACAGAAAGAAGAGCAGGAAACGGTTCAGGATGATGCTGTCAAGGCATTTCGTTCACTTATTCAGAAAAAGAAGAAAGAAGATACGGAAGAAACAGAAGAGAAAACTTCTGTTTTTTCTTATGCCGCGGTTGCATGTCTGGCATTGACGCTTGTGGTAGCAGGGGCACGTTTTTACCGGAATCATCAGGCGGGACAGAAGCCGGAGGAAGAGATACAGACGGCTTCAGCGAATCTCAGACAGGAAATAAAGGTTACGCCGGCTTTGACAGTAGTGCCAAAAAACACTGTATCTGCAGACAAAATGACACCGACTGAAACTCCAAAACCAACACCTACGGCAGATCCGACAGCTGTTCCGACAGTCGGTATTTCAGAGAAAGAAGAACAGATATATAAGGAGGAAGCCGATGCCAGAAAAGCGAGAAGAAGAATTGAAAATAGCAGGAAGAATACGGAAACAGAGACAGCAGCGGCACAGACACAGAAGTCCTATACGATTCGTCCGGGGGATACCCTGTACCAGATAAGCATTGAAAAATATGGGACTATGGATAAAGTCACGGAGATTTGCCGGGCAAATGGGATTTCCGAGGATGAGATCATTTATCCGGGACAAATAATTGTATTGCCTTAAAAAGTTTGCTATAATCTGCATGTAACAAAAAATAGATGATTACATAAGGTAAGGGTTAAAATGGCGAATATCCTAAAGAATCTAAGAAGAAAACGAAAAAGGAAAAAATCAATCATACCGCAAAAAACAGTGATCATGGTCGGCGCGGTCGCGGCTGTTGCGATATTGATTTATTTTTATGTAGAGAAACGAAGTTATCATGACTATGAGATCCTTCAGACGAGTGAACAGGAAGATGTGGTTTCTACCGGTTATGATGAGATGGCGAACGGGATTTTGCGATATAGTCCGGACGGTGCCTCTCTTGTAAACAGCAGTATGGAAGCGTACTGGAGTGTTCTGTATGAAATGAAAAATCCTGTTGCAGACATTAAGGGAGACAGAGCTGTTGTGGCAGATCAGGATGGGACTTTGATCGAGATTTTTGATAAGGATGGAGAGACGGGCAGTATAACAACATCCTATAATATAATCAAGGCGAGGGTTTCATCGCAGGGAATGGTGGCTGCGATCCTGGATGGCGGTGACGCAACATGGATTAATTTTTATGGTCCGGATGGTTCTCTGATCGCAGAAAATCAGACGCATGTAGCGGATCCAGGATATCCTATGGATGTTGCAATATCTGATAACAGTGATATTATGATGGTGACGTACCAGTTTGTCGAGGGCAGCCAGACAACCAGCTATGTGGCTTTTTATAATTTCGGTGATATAGGTCAGAGTGAGGACGACCGTATTGTAAGCGGTTATACTTATGAGGGTGTTGTGATCCCTCAGATAGAATATCTTGACAGTACCAGGTCGGCAGCTCTTAAGGATAATGGATTTACCATCTATTCGGGGACACAGATTCCGAAGGAAGGTACAACTGTAGAAGTCAAGAAAGAGATCGTAAGTACATTTTTTGATGAAAATACGATCGGACTTGTGTTTAAGAGCGGAAAGAAAGATAAACAATATACCATGCAGGTGTATGGTATTGATGGAACTCTTCGGTTTGAGAAGGAATTTAATGTTCCTTATACAACGATCAAGATGAGTGATGGCTGTATCCTTATGTACAACAGCTCTCAGCTCTGTGTGATGAACAGTCGCGGATCAGAGCGCTATAATGGAACGATTGACGGTACTATCAATAACTTCTTTAAGATTGGCTGGAACAAATACATGCTTGTGCTGGACAACGGCGTCAATGTGATAAAATTTAAGTAAGGGGCAGCAGATGAAACTGACTTGGTTTGGAATAGTAATTTTACTTATATTGATTTTATTTATATGGATGGGATACAGACGAGGATTTATCAGAGAAATTGTTTCGTTTTTCTTTGTATTTCTGTCATTGTCGCTTGCGTGGGCAATCAATCCATATATAAATGATTTCCTTATAAGCGAAACTCCTGTTTACAGTACGATTCAGGAAACGTGTACGGATTTTGTACAGAAGCAGAGCAGTGATCTGGAAAATGAAATGGAAAGTTCCTCGCAGTTTATTGATGGACTTAATCTTCCGGAGATTCTGAGAAAGAATATCGAAAAAAATAACAATACAGAGAATTATGCCGAGCTCTCGGTGAATACTCTGACGGAATATGTCTCAGGGTATCTTGCAAGAACGATTGTAAACGGGCTTTCCTATGTGCTGGCATATATATTGGCAACCATTGGAATCAGGATAGTGGTCTATATACTGAATCTGATCGCAGGACTCCCGATTCTGAAAACGGCAAATAAACTGACCGGAGGGCTGGTTGGGTTTGTGAAGGGTCTGGTATTTATATGGATATTGTTCCTGATCCTGACGGTATTGTGCAGTACAGAGATTGGTAAGACATCACTGGAACTGATTGAGAAGGACAGCTTATTGAGTGTGATATATCAATATGATCCCTTAATCCAAATTTTTACAAAAATCTTCTAAAAAACTCTTGACGAATAAAAATAACGATGATATACTTAAATCCGCTTCGAGATGAGGCGGATTTTTTTCTGGGATTCATTGAATTGAATGTAAAATAAAATCAGAAAAAAATAAAAAAGTTCTTGACATTCAAATGAGAATGCGATAGAATAAACGAGTTGCTGATGAGCAACGAATTACACAAAAGTTCATTAAAAAGTTTTGAAAAAACTTAAAAAAGTTCTTGACAAGACAAAATGAACGTGATAAAATAAATAAGCTGTCGAGAGATGGCGAAACAAAGAACCTTGATAACTAAACAGTGAAACACATACGATTCTCGAAAATTCTTAA
>NZ_JAJBNQ010000100.1:0-394 GCF_020538025.1 Blautia sp. MSK17_66 | reverse complement strand
TTTGATATGACAGCAGCCACTACAGGTATCAATGAAACCAATGCCAAAAAGTCAGGATTAGATGTAGATACAGTAATTCTTTCTCCTATGAGTCATGCCGGTTACTATCCTGGTGGAAAAGTGATGACCATGAAGGTGGTTTTTGAAAAAGAGACTTATCGTTTGCTTGGTGCTCAGATTATTGGATATGAAGGAGTTGATAAACGTATTGATGTGCTGGCAACAGCAATTCATGCAGGGCTGAAGGCAACCCAGCTGAAAGATCTGGATCTTGCATATGCACCGCCGTATTCCTCTGCCAAGGATCCTGTAAATATGGCAGGATTCATGATAGACAATATAGCAAAAGGTACCTTAAAACAATGGCATCTGGAAGATATGGATAAGATTTCTA
>NZ_JAJBNQ010000099.1:0-415 GCF_020538025.1 Blautia sp. MSK17_66 | reverse complement strand
GGAGCCGCTGTTGGGATACCACCCTTGCAGTATTGGGTTTCTAACCAGCCGCCGTGACCCGGCGGTGGGACAATGCCAGACGGGGAGTTTGACTGGGGCGGTCGCCTCCGAAAGGGTATCGGAGGCGCCCAAAGGTTCCCTCAGAATGGACGGAAACCATTCGAAGAGTGCAAAGGCAGAAGGGAGCTTGACTGCGACACCGACGGGTGGAGCAGGTACGAAAGTAGGGCTTAGTGATCCGGTGGTATTAAGTGGGAATGCCATCGCTCAACGGATAAAAGCTACCCTGGGGATAACAGGCTTATCACTCCCAAGAGTTCACATCGACGGAGTGGTTTGGCACCTCGATGTCGGCTCATCGCATCCTGGGGCTGTAGTAGGTCCCAAGGGTTGGGCTGTTCGCCCATTAAAGCGG
>NZ_JAJBNQ010000098.1:0-426 GCF_020538025.1 Blautia sp. MSK17_66 | reverse complement strand
ATGGCAGGAGGACTTCATCTTGGAAAAGGCGTACATGATAATGGATATGGCCTGTTTCTGTCTATGCTGGAATATAAACTGGAGGAACGAGGGAAATATCTGATAAAAGTAGATCGTTATTTTGCATCAAGTAAGATTTGCAGTGCATGTGGAAAGAAAAAAGAAAAATTGTCTTTATCTGAAAGGATCTATTACTGTGAATGCGGACACAGAATGGACCGTGATGTAAATGCAGCAGTTAACATCATGAATGAGGGAAAAAGAATCTTTGCAGAATGTGCATGACAGCACAATAAAAAGTCCGTAACCGGACTAATAAAAATCGCGGGGCACGCGAGGATAGCTTGTAGATACTTGGCTCAGTAGAGCCATTGAGCAAGAAGCCCCCACTTCAAAATCAGAGATTTAAGTGGTGGGAGCATGTCA
>NZ_JAJBNQ010000097.1:0-431 GCF_020538025.1 Blautia sp. MSK17_66 | reverse complement strand
GATTTCAGAATCTGTGACGGTCAGAGCGGCAACTGCAGCTTTGGAGGATGTTACAAACAGGAAATTTACAAAAAATATGCAGCAGAAAAAGGAGAAGGTATCATGAGAATAGCAGTAACATATGAAAATGGACAGATTTTCCAGCACTTTGGACACACAGAGACATTTAAGATTTACGATGTAGAGGAAGGAAAAGTAGTACATTCAGAAGTAGTAGATACGAATGGAAGTGGACATGGCGCATTGGCAGGAGTTCTTAATGCATTGAATGCAGACGTTTTGATTTGTGGCGGAATTGGAGGCGGCGCACAGACAGCGTTAGCGGCAGCAGGCATCAAGCTTTTCGGAGGAGTTTCCGGAGATGCGGATGAAGCAGTAGAAGCTTTTATCAATGAAACACTTGAGTATAATCCGGATGTGAAATGTTCTCA
>NZ_JAJBNQ010000096.1:0-441 GCF_020538025.1 Blautia sp. MSK17_66 | reverse complement strand
TGAAATCTGTGACAGTCAGCAGGGAGCCATCCGGAAAATATTTTGCCAGTCTTTTGTTTTGCTGTGAAAACCAAACAGCAGAAAAAAGACCGGCAGAAAAATTTATTGGGATCGATTTTGCGATGCAGGGAATGTGTGTGTTTTCTACCGGTAAAAGAGCTGAATATCCGATGTTCTATCGAAATACAGAGAAAAAGCTTGCGCGGGAACAGAGAAAGCTGTCCAGATGTCAGAAAGGCAGTCAGAATTATAAGAAACAGAAGAAAAGAGTTGCACTGTGCCATGAAAAGATCCGAAATCAGAGAAAAGACTTTCAACATAAACTCAGTGCCAGTCTTGCCGAGAGCTACGATGCAGTATGCGTGGAAGATCTGAATCTGAAAGGGATGGCAGGAGGACTTCATCTTGGAAAAGGCGTACATGATAATGGATATGGCCTGT
>NZ_JAJBNQ010000095.1:0-441 GCF_020538025.1 Blautia sp. MSK17_66 | reverse complement strand
TGAAATCTGTGACAGTCAGCAGGGAGCCATCCGGAAAATATTTTGCCAGTCTTTTATTTTGCAGTGAAAACCAAGCAGCAAAAAAAAGACCGGCAGAAAAATTCATTGGGATCGATTTTGCGATGCAGGGAATGTGTGTGTTTTCTACCGGTGAAAGAGCTGAATATCCGATGTTCTACCGGAACACAGAGAAAAAGATTGCATGGGAACAGCGGAAACTGTCCAGATGCCAGAAAGGCAGTCAGAATTATAAAAAGCAGAAGAAACGAGTTGCTCTGTGCCACGAAAAGATCCGAAATCAGAGAAAAGATTTTCAGCATAAACTCAGTGCCAGTCTTGCCGAGAGCTTCGATGCAGTATGCGTGGAAGATCTGAATCTGAAAGGAATGGCAGGAGGACTTCATCTTGGAAAAGGCGTACATGATAATGGATATGGCCTGT
>NZ_JAJBNQ010000094.1:0-442 GCF_020538025.1 Blautia sp. MSK17_66 | reverse complement strand
GATGAGCCAGTGCCTGCATTTTGGGAAAAGTATACAGGATAATGGATACGGGATGTTCCGGAATATGCTGGATTATAAGCTTGCTTGGAAGGGAAAAGAATTAGTAAAGGTAGACCGCTTTTTCCCGTCAAGCAAAAAATGCAGTAAATGCGGAAAGATAAAAAAAGAGCTGAAATTATCCGAAAGAGTTTACCGCTGTACGTGCGGAAATGAGATGGACAGAGATCGAAATGCAGCAATCAACATCCGTGAAGAGGCAAGAAGGATGCTGGCAGCATAAACTGTCCGTATCCGGACAAGACAATAAGTAAGAAATATGCCCGTGTCCGGGCAAAAAATCGCGGGGCACGCGAGGATAGCTTGTAGATACTTGGCTCAGTAGAGCCATTGAGCAAGAAGCCCCCACTTCAAAATCAGAGATTTAAGTGGTGGGAGCATGTCA
>NZ_JAJBNQ010000093.1:0-450 GCF_020538025.1 Blautia sp. MSK17_66 | reverse complement strand
CTGACTTTTTGGCATTGGTTTCATTGATACCTGTAGTGGCTGCTGTCATATCAAACACTTTTATAACGGAGCTTCCCTGACTGCCCAGGTAACGACTATCACCGCCACAAATATTATCAGCGATGATTCTGCCCTGTTTATTGGCTGGTCCTGCCAAAGAAATCAGCGCATCATTACCCGTAACATAATGTTTTACCTGAACTGCATCACCTGCAGCATAAATATCCGGTACAGAGGTTTCCATTCTGTCATTCACTACAATACTTTCCTTGATGCCAAGTTCCAGACCGGCTTCTTTTGCTAATACTGTGTCTGGTGTGACTCCGATTGCCAGAACTACCATATCAGCCTGAAGGGATGGATTATCTTTCAACAGGACCTCCACTCCGGTGTCTTTTTCTTTAAATCCTTCTACTGTATAGCCCAGTACCAGTTTTATCCCATGTTTTC
>NZ_JAJBNQ010000092.1:0-450 GCF_020538025.1 Blautia sp. MSK17_66 | reverse complement strand
CTGACTTTTTGGCATTGGTTTCATTGATACCTGTAGTGGCTGCTGTCATATCAAATACTTTGATAACGGAGCTTCCCTGACTGCCCAGGTAACGGCTGTCACCACCACAAATATTATCAGCGATGATCCTGCCCTGCTTGTTGGCTGGTCCGGCCAAAGAGATCAGCGCATCATCACCCGTAACATAATGTTTTACCTGAACTGCATCACCTGCTGCATAAATATCCGGTACAGAAGTTTCCATTCTGTCATTCACTACGATACTTCCCTTGATGCCAAGTTCCAGACCAGCTTCTTTTGCTAATGCTGTGTCTGGTGTAACTCCGATTGCCAGCACCACCATATCAGCCTGAAGGGATGGATTATCTTTTAATAGAACCTCTACTCCATTGTCCTTTTCTTTAAATCCTTCTACTGTATAGCCCAGTACCAGTTTTATCCCATGCTTTC
>NZ_JAJBNQ010000091.1:0-456 GCF_020538025.1 Blautia sp. MSK17_66 | reverse complement strand
CTAAATCTCTTCCCGTCATTATCGCCCGCATCCGGTGCCGTAAATGCAAAACAAATACCATCTATGTCTTCCACACCATCATTTTACTATGCCTGCCACCATCCATTTGTCTTTTGCACCATATCTTCATAACCTGTCACCTTGAAACTACCTCTGCATGCCACCTACCGACCAACTTTCATGTTCTGTTTCGACCTACCTCTTGTAAATGACAAATCACCTTTTTCATCGTATGCACCTTATTCTCCACATCACAATGCACTATTGCTTTTGCTTTTTCACCTCTCATATCCTATTGCTATTAGATGAAATATAATAAAAATTGTCCTCCACCCATAACACCTCTCACTCCCACCTACTGAACATGTCTGGACCCTGCCCTCATATCACCTGCGTTTCCGTTAAACTATCGGTTGCGGCCATATCTACCAGAAAGCACCGTTTCCCGTCCGATCA
>NZ_JAJBNQ010000010.1:0-109501 GCF_020538025.1 Blautia sp. MSK17_66 | reverse complement strand
AAAAACTGGAAAATACAATAAAGGATTATGTGGAAGAGGATATAAAGAAAAAGGAGATTTTGAACAGGGAACAGGTTCTGTAAGTCTTCATATCTGTTTTGGAGAAGAACTCAAAGTGATCGACCAGAAATGGCTGCTCAGGACAAAATATCAGAAAAAAGAATAAGAAATATAAAATAAGCAGATTGTCTGATGATAAGATGATATAATTAAGAGAGACATATTCAGAATACTGAAAGGAAGATGAAATATGAGTCGTTTGATTTTTCATATAGATGTAAACAGTGCATTCCTTTCATGGGAATCTGCGCGGAGAGTAAAAGAAGGTTTGCCGGATCTGAGGGATATTCCGGCTTGCATCGGCGGCGATCCAAAGAAACGGACAGGAATCGTAGTGGCGAAATCAATTCCGGCAAAGAAATATGGAATTCAGACGGGAGAGCCGATGGCAATGGCCCTCCGCAAGTGTCCGGAGCTTGTGATCGTGCAGAGCGATTTTGAACTCTATGTAAAATGCTCCAGAGCTTTCAAAGAAATCTGTGCATCTTACACACCAATCATGGAATCATTTTCTATTGATGAGGTTTTTCTGGATATGACAGGAATGTCATTGCTTTATCCGGATCCGATCGCGGCTGCTCATGAAATCAAAGACAGGATACACAGAGAACTGGGATTTACTGTAAATGTGGGAATTTCCACAAATAAATTACTGGCCAAAATGGCATCTGATTTTGAAAAGCCAGACAGGGTCCATACTTTATTTCCGGAGGAAATTGAGTCCAAGATGTGGCCGCTTCCGGTAAGAAACCTGCTTTTTCTTGGAAAGGCTTCAGAGAAGAAACTGAACGAAGTCGGAATCCGCACGATCGGAGATCTGGCACATGCACGAGAAGCAGATATTCAGGCACTATTGGGCAACAAAAACGGACATCAGCTTTACCAGTATGCTCTTGGAAACGATGATTCACCGGTCAGGGAACAGGCTGATGAGGCAAAGGGCTTCAGCGCGGAGACAACATTCAATGAAGATATTATCTCATTGGAACAGGTGTTTCCGATTCTTCTGGAGCAGTGTGATATTGTAACAACAAGAATGCGCAGACAGCAGAAAAAATGTCTGTCTGTAGCTGTTACTTTCCGTACATTGGACTTCAAAAAGAGATCACATCAGGCTACCTTTCAGAATGCAACCGATGTGACAGATGAAATCTACAGACAGGCAAAAAAATTATTCAGAGAGTTCTGGAAGGGCGAACCACTCAGGCTGATAGGAGTAACACTGACGAATCTTTCCGATGACGAATATGAGCAGCTATCGTTGTTCGAAAATACCGAAAATAAAGAACGTCACAGGAAATTAGATGCAGCACTGGACAGTATCCGCCAGAAGTACGGTAATGACAAAATCACCCGTGCGAGCATTATGAACAGCAATTCAGGTATTGCACGAAAAGCCCGTGCACAGATGCAGAATGAACTCGAAGTAAGACATAGAAAACAGGCAGAGAAAGGCAAAGATAATGGAAATATTTGATATCATAGACGAAAACGGAAACCCCACAGGCAAAACAGTAACCCGCGAAAAAGCCCATACAGATGGAATTTCACACAGAACGGCCCATATCTGGATCATCCGTAAAAAAGACGGCAGAGCACAGGTTTTGCTTCAGAAACGTTCCATGAATAAAGATTCCTTCCCAGGTAAATTTGATACCTCATCTGCGGGGCATATACAGGTCGGTGATGAGCCGCAGGAATCTGCAATCCGTGAACTGCATGAGGAACTGGGAATCCAGGCTTCACCGGACCAGATGGAATTTGCTGGAACTTTTCCCATCTCCTTCGAAAAAGAATTTCATGGAAAAATGTTTCGCGACGAAGAAATTGCATTTGTATATATCTATGATCAGCCAGTAGATATCAGCAAGCTGGTTTTGCAGAAAGAAGAAGTAGAAGCCGTGGAATGGTTTGACTTCGAAGAAACATGTGAGGGATGCAGAAAAAACAGAGACAAATTCTGCGTGCCGAGTGGTGGATTTGAGGTGGTGAAGAAATATCTGGAGAGGCAGAATCAGCAGATAAAAGAATAACTTTATGGTCAGAATGATTTTATAAGGCAATTTGTGGATAAACCTCAAGAAGTCTCTCTCATGTTAATTTTTGGGTTACTTTTTCAGGGTTTTATGTTAGACTGTCAATGTATATTAAAAAAGAGTGGAGGGAAACTCGAGTATGAGTAAAAAACAAGGAGAAGGTTTGAAATCATTCAACAAGGGATTTCAGGTTCCGGATACCTACATTATTATCTTTTTTGTAGTTGTTATCGCGGCAGTTATGACATTCCTTGTGCCGAAGGGCTACTACGAAACACAGGATGTTTCGTACATGATCAACGGGGTTGAGAAGACCCGTACCGTAATCAAAGACGGAAGTTTTCAGTATCTGAAGGATGATGCGGGAAATGTAGTGACTGAGGGTGTTGCGCTTTTCAGTGGAGATGGCGGAACAGGATTTTTCAATTACATGTACAATGGAATTGTAAACAGTTCTGCTATTGAGATCATTGCATTTCTTATGATTGTTGGTGGTGCGTTTGGTATTATGATCCGTACAGGTGCGATCGAAGCAGGTCTGATCGGACTGATACGTAAGGCAAAGGGAGCAGAAAAACTGCTGATTCCAGTACTTTTTGTACTGTTTTCTCTTGGCGGTGCTGTTTTTGGAATGGGCGAAGAGGCTCTTCCATTTACTATGATTCTTTGTCCGTTGTTTGTCGCAGTCGGATATGATACAGTAATTGCAGTACTGGTTACTTACGTTGCAACACAGATCGGTTTCGGTTCATCCTGGATGAATCCATTTTCTGTAGGTATTGCACAGGGTATTGCTGGTATCGATGTATTTTCCGGCGCAGGCTTCCGTATGGTGATGTGGGTTGTTTTCACAGGACTTGGATGCGGAATGACAATCTTTTATGCAGCCAAAGTAAAAAAGAATCCGAAAATTTCTGTTGCGTATGAATCTGATCAGTACTTCCGTGATCAGAACGAAAAAACTGGTATTGATGAGGGCCATTCTTTTGGTATCGGACATATCCTGGTTCTTCTGACACTGGCTGCTACGGTAATCTGGGTAATCTGGGGCGTTATGACCCAGGGTTATTATATGCCTGAAATTGCCACACAGTTCTTTATTATGGGAATCGTTTCCGGTGTGATCGGAGTCATCTTTAAATTAAATGACATGAGGATGAATGACATTGCAAGTTCCTTTAAGGACGGTGCCAAAGACCTGATCGGTGCGGCTCTTGTTGTTGCTATGGCACAGGGTATCATGCAGGTTCTCGGTGGTTCTGATCCGACAACACCAACTGTTATCAATACGATCATGTATAATATTTCCAATGCACTGGCAGGTGTTTCCGGAGCAGTTGCAGCAGTACTTATGTATCTGTTCCAGTCTGTATTTAACTTCTTCGTTGTTTCCGGAACAGGACAGGCTGCTATCACAATGCCGATCATGGCACCGCTGTCTGACCTGTTAGGCGTTACACGTCAGACTTCCGTACTTGCGTTCCAGCTCGGTGATGCATTTACAAACCTGATCGTTCCGACATCAGGATGTCTGATCGGTTCCCTGGCAATTGCAAAGATTGAATGGTCCAACTGGATCAAATTTATGTGGAAATTCCTTGGTGTATTGATGATCGGTGCTGTTATAACAATACTGATTGCCGTTGCAATCGGATTTTAATTGAGAGTGAGATTATGATGAAACTAATTCAGAATATTGATGTATATGCTCCGCAGCATCTGGGAACAAAGGATGTACTTGTGATCAATGACAAAATCGTAAAAATTGCAGATGCAGGTACGATACTGGCAGAGGGATTTCTTGCTGACGCAGAGGTGATCGACGGAAGTAATCTGCTTTTGACACCAGGTTTTATTGACAGTCACGTTCATGTACTTGGAGGTGGTGGAGAAGGTGGATTCGCAAATCGTACTCCGGAAGCAACTCTTGAAGGGCTTACGAAATTTGGCGTAACAACAGTTGTTGGTTGTCTGGGTACAGATGGAATCGGCCGGGATATGTGTGCTCTTGTCGCAAAGACAAAGGGATTGAATGAACAGGGAATGTCAGCTTACTGCTATACAGGAAGCTATCAGATTCCGGTTCACACACTGACAGACAGCATAACGAAGGATATCATGATGATCCAGGAAATCATCGGAACAGGAGAAATCGCTATTTCGGATCATCGTTCTTCACAGCCGACATTTGAGGAATTTACACGTGTAGTTGCAGATACGCGGCTTGGTGGTGTCCTTTCCGGGAAAGCCGGTATAGTAAATGTTCATCTCGGTGACAGCAGGAGATGTATGGATCTTATTGATCGTGTGATCGATGAGACAGAAATACCGGCATCCCAGTTTCTTCCGACACATATCAATCGAAATGAAATGCTTTTCTGTAAGGCAATCGAGTATGCGTTGAAGGGTGGAGCAGTCGACTTTACCGGGAACGAGGATATTGATTACTGGGAGACAATCTGTGATGAGGTGCGTGTATGCAAGGGCATGAAGCGTATGCTGGAGGCCGGCGTTGATCCAAAACGAATGACGATTTCTTCTGATGGACAGGGAAGTCTGCCAATGTACAGTAAAGATGGAGAATTCCTTGGAATGGGAGTGGGTCAATCCAGCTGTCTTCTGAAGGAAGTAAAAGAATGTGTATTTAAGGCAGAAATCCCACTGGAAATCGCACTTTCCACGATCACATCAAATCCGGCAGAAATCCTTCATCTCAATGGCAAAGGTAAAATTGAGGAAGGATACGATGCGGATCTGTGTATTCTGGACCAGAGCCTGCAGCTTGTTGAGGTAATAGCCAGAGGCAAAACAGTATATACAAAGTAAATTAAGAGTCATAATTAAAATATCCGGTGCAGAACATATACGTTATGAACCGGATATTTTTTTGCTTTAGAAATTAGTCTACAATGTTCTGATGAAGGCAGATTAAATCTATTCCTTTCTTTTTTTCTTAAGCTTGCGGTAAGTTCCGGCAGTCATGCCGCAGGATTTACGAAAACTCTGGGACAGATAACTCTGGGAAGAGAATCCTACAAGATGTGCAATGTCTGAAATTCCGTAATCGGTATTTTCCAGGAGTTCTTTACACACGTCAATTCGTTTTCGACTCAGATAATTTATGGGAGAGATTCCGTAATATTTTGTGAATTCATGACTTAGATAGTACTTGTTCAGATGACTGAGTGCAGACAGATGATCAAGGTTAATATTCTCACTATAATTAGAATCAAGATAACGTTTGATATAAGCACATTCCTTACTGGGGTGTTGTGCGGTGATCAGTTCAAAAGGAGAATCTGTAATTCGCTGAAGCTGCAGAATCAGAATGTGCAGCAGGTAGTTGCAGATTTTTTCGTATCCTTCGGACTGCTTATCCAGTTCCTGAAACAGGGAGTTAAAGTAAAAAAGCAGATCTGCCTCTTTTTTTCTGCAGTTGAAAATGCGATATTCTTTCTGATCATTAAAAGAGAAGCATACCCCTTCTACTCCTACGGTGAAATAGCTGAGAGGCGGTGTCCCTTTGGAAATCTCCGTGTGGTTGATGTGAGGATTGACAATGATCAGATCATCTTTGGAAATAGGATAGATCTTGTCCTCAAGCAGAAATTCACCTCGTCCATCTCGTACATAAAACAATTCAGTAAATGCATGAGAATGGGGAATGCTTGGCCAGTCACCTTCGTAGCGGGAAGAAGATGCATTCAGAAGTGTGACATCCTGTGAATCGGTATCCTCAGGGCTGAAACGAAGAGAGTGTGAGCTCATAAAAGGTTCCTCCTTTCATCAAAAATCTTATGCTGATTTCCCAGTTTATTGTGCTCGTTGACAATTTAGTAATTTTGTTCGAAATAAAAATACAAATAAAAATATAATGATAATAACATATTTCGTGTTCAGATGAAAAAATTGAGGTAAATGCACAAAAAATATAAAAAGATAAAAATATAATAGGCTATTATGGCTAAAAATAGATTGCTTATAAAAATAATAATAACGTTTTTGGATATAATATCATAATCTTGTTCGAAGAGCAAGATTTCTAAAAAACAAAGCAAAAAGTGAATTGAAAAAGGAAGGTAAAGAACGTATTCTATAAACAGTGAAAAGAAACAGAAAGTTCTACTTAATTTTCCAGGAGGAGATAAAATGAAAAAAGGTCGTGTAACAATACCAACTAATTTAGATGTAGTACCGCAGACACTGGAAATGCTCGATGAGTGGGGAGCGGACGCGATCCGCGACTGTGATGGAACAGAGTTTCCACAGGAATTAAAAGAAACTGGTGCCAAGATATATGCAACTTATTATACAACCCGTAAGGATAATGCCTGGGCAAAGGCAAATCCGGAGGAAATCCAGCAGATGTATATCATGACATCTTTCCATACAGCTACATCGGATAAACTGGAGATCCATCTGATGGATCATCTGTATCCGGATATGCTGGCAGTAAATACGAGAGACGATATTTACAGATGGTGGGAAGTTATGGATCGAACCACCGGAGAAGCAGTGCCGACAACTCAGTGGAGCTATGTCGAAGAAACAGGTAATGTAGTACTCAGAGCTGCAAAGCCATTTCATGAATATACGGTAAGTTTCCTGGCATATATTATGTGGGATCCGGTACATATGTACAATGCAGTAGTAAATGAATGGAAGGATGTGGAACCACAGATCACATTTGATGTGCGTCAGCCGAAAACAAGAGCATATTCTATGGAGCGTCTGCGCAGATTTCTGGACACACATGAGTATGTAGATGTCGTACGATTTACTACTTTTTTCCATCAGTTTACCCTTATATTTGATGAACTGGCAAGAGAAAAATATGTAGACTGGTTTGGATATTCTGCATCTGTAAGCCCATATATCCTGGAGCAGTTTGAGAAAGAAGTGGGTTATCCTTTCAGACCGGAATATATCATTGATCAGGGATATATGAACAACACATACAGAATTCCATCAGCAGAATTCAAAGATTTCCAGGCATTCCAGAGACGGGAAGTAGCGAAGCTTGCCAAAGAAATGGTAGACATTGTTCACGAGTACGGAAAAGAAGCAATGATGTTCATGGGAGATCATTGGATCGGTATGGAACCTTTCATGGATGAATTTGCATCTATCGGACTGGATGCAGTAGTAGGAAGTGTTGGAAACGGTGCAACCTTACGTCTGTTCAGCGATATTAAGAATGTGAAATATACAGAAGGAAGATTTCTTCCGTATTTCTTCCCGGATACTTTCCATGAAGGGGGAGATCCTGTAAAAGAGGCAAAAGTAAACTGGGTAACCGCAAGAAGAGCAATTCTGAGAAGCCCGATCCAGAGAATCGGCTACGGTGGATATCTGAAGCTCGCACTGGAATTTCCGGATTTTGTACAGTATATCAAGGAAGTTTGTGATGAATTCCGTACCTTATATGACAACATTCAGGGAACAACTCCTTATTGCGTGAAGAGAGTAGCGGTTTTGAACTGCTGGGGAAAAATGCGCTCTTGGGGAAATCATATGGTGCATCATGCGATCTATTATAAGCAGAATTATTCTTATTTCGGAATTATAGAAGCATTGAGCGGGGCACCGTTTGAAGTATCCTTTATCAACTTTGATGATATCCGTGAGAACAGAGATCTGCTGAAGAATTTTGATGTTATCATCAATGTCGGAGATGCAGATACCGCACAGTCAGGTGGTGAAAACTGGATCGATGAAACGGTCATCACTGCGGTCAGAGAATTTGTATATAATGGCGGAGGTTTTATTGGAGTAGGTGAACCGGCAGCTCATCAGTGGCAGGGTAAATTCTTCCAGTTGGATGATATCCTTGGTGTGGAAGAAGAGCGAGGATTTAATCTTAATACGGATAAATATAACTGGGAAGAACACAGAGAGCATTTTATCCTGCAGGATACTGACGGAGATGTTGACTTCGGCGAAGGCAAGAAGAACATCTATGCATTGCCGGAAACAGACATTCTGATCCAGAAAGATCAGGAAGTGCAGATGGCTGTGAAGAGTTTTGGAAAAGGAAGAGGCGTATATATCAGCGGCCTTCCATACAGTTTCAAAAACAGCCGTGTACTCTATCGTGCGGTTCTCTGGTCTGCGTCTGCTGAGAAAGAACTTCATTGCTGGTACTCCACGAACTATAATGTGGAAGTACATGCTTATGTGAAGAATGGTAAGTACTGTGTGGTTAATAATACTTATGAGCCACAGGATACGACTGTTTACAGAGGCGACGGAAGTAGTTTTGAACTTCATCTGGAAGCAAATGAAATTAAGTGGTATCAGATCTAAAAGAAAAATCAAATATATAATAAGAAAAAGATGGTTATCATTAGCCATCTTTTTTCTTTGGGTAAAAAAATGAAAATATACAAAGTTTATGTGTTTTCTGGTACAATTAAAATAAAAATGATGGAGAAAGAGATGGGGGAAATAATGCAGGCTTACACATATGTTTCAGAAGGAAAATTTGAATTAAGAGAAAAACCAAAACCAGTGCTTATGCATGAAAGAGATGCAATCGTAAAAGTAACACTTGCCAGTATCTGCTCAAGTGATCTGCACATCAAACATGGGAGTGTTCCTCGTGCGGTTCCGGGTATAACAGTTGGACATGAGATGGTAGGAATCGTGGAGTCAGTTGGCAGTGCTGTAACTAAAGTAAAACCGGGAGATCGAGTGACGGTAAATGTAGAAACTTTTTGTGGAGAATGTTTTTTCTGTAAAAAAGGCTATGTAAATAACTGCACAGATAAGAATGGTGGCTGGGCGCTGGGCTGTCGTATTGATGGGGGACAGGCGGAATATGTGCGAGTGCCTTTTGCAGATCAGGGGCTGAATAAGATCCCGGAAGAGGTTACGGACAGACAGGCGTTGCTGGTAGGGGATGTTCTCGCTACCGGCTACTGGGCTGCACGTATTTCTGAGATCACAGAGGAAGATACGGTACTGGTTATCGGTGCAGGTCCTACAGGTATCTGTACCTTGCTTTGTGCTATGCTGAAGAATCCGAAGCGTATTATTGTATGTGAAAAGGATGAAAACCGTATCTGTTTTATTAGGGAACATTATCCGGAGATTCTTACAGTTTCTCCGGAAAAATGCGAGGAGTTTGTTCGGGATAACAGTGATCATGGAGGAGCAGATGTGGTTCTTGAAGTTGCGGGTGCAGAATCCACATTTCGTCTGGCCTGGGAATGTGCAAGACCAAATGCGGTCGTAACAGTGGTTGCACTTTATGATAAAGCACAGACCTTACCTCTTCCGGAAATGTATGGCAAGAATCTTACATTCAAAACAGGCGGCGTGGATGGCTGCGACTGCGAAGAAACATTAAAGCTGATCGCAGAAGGCAGAATCAATACAGAACCACTGATCACACATACCTATCCACTCAGCAGAATTGAAGAGGGATATGATCTTTTTGAAAATAAGAGAGATGGTGTGATCAAAGTGGCAGTGGAATGCTGATAAAGAAGCATGTAAAGGAGAAAAAATCTGAAATGAATGAAATTATAGAGAGTTTATATCGCAGAAAGTCAGTGAGGGTATATGAAGACAGAGCGATTCCGGAAGAAATGAAGGATATGATCCTGGAAGCTGCAATGCAGGCTCCGACAGCAGGATGTCAGCAGTTATATACAATTCTGGATATTACAGATCAGGAGTTAAAAGAAGCACTGGCAGAAAGCTGTGATCATCAGCCGTTTATTGCAAACGCACAGATGGTTCTGGTATTTTGTGCAGATTGTAAGAAATGGTATGATGCTTATCGGGAAGCCGGCTGTGAACCGAGAAAGCCAGGTGTGGGTGATCTGATGCTTGCAGTGACGGATACTGCCATTGCAGCACAGAATGCTGTGGTGGCGGCAGAAAGTCTCGGGATTGGTTCTTGTTATATCGGTGATATTATGGAAAATTACGAAGAACAGAGGAGACTTTTGCAGCTTCCCGGATATGTATTTCCGGCAGTCATGCTGGTATTTGGCTGGCCGACTGAGCAGCAGGTACGGCGGCAGAAGCCGGAACGATGCGAGCGGAAACATATCGTGCACGAAAACGGATACCGCAGTATGGATGGAGATGAACTGAGGGAAATGTTTGCGTATAAGCATAAAAATCATACCTATGAGGAATGGTGCAGTGCATTCTGCAAACGCAAGTATAATTCAGACTTTTCAAAAGAAATGAGCAGATCGGCAGCAGAATATCTGGATCAGTTTGAAAAATAAAAAGTGCGCTGAATTCTTTGCGTATAGAAAAAAATGAATAACTCCAGGCAATAAGCAAGTTATGAAACAAATAAAATAGTAATAATTACTAATATTATATTGACATCTATTTCAAATAGATATATAATCTTATCAGACAATAACTTATAACAAAAGCAAAACTAGCGTCAGCTATAGAAGACAGAAATTACAAATATTCTATGTATAAATTTTGCAAAGATAGTAAAGGAGGAACTTATAATGAAATATGTATGCGATGTTTGTGGTTGGGAATATGATGAAGAAGAAGGATATCCGGAAGGTGGTATTGCACCAGGAACAAAATGGGAAGATGTTCCGGATGATTTCGAATGTCCATTATGCTCTGTTGGAAAGGATCAGTTCTCAAAAGTTGAAGACTGAAAATTCAGCATATTTATAAGGTCAAGGATGCCTCATTGGAAAACCAGTGGGGCATTTCATTTTTGGTAAAATAGCTAGAGGACACTTAATTAATTTTGGGGGATTTGATACATTGACTTTATCAATACAAACAGATTCTGTACTTTGAAGGGATGAGGGGAGATATAAAATAATGATCACAGATTTTACAAAAGAGCATCCTGACCGAACATTATGGAAATTCTGGCTTCCAATGATGTTCAGCGTGATGTTTCAGCAGATATACAATATTGCGGACAGTATGATCGCAGGAAAATTTGCCGGGGAGGATGCACTGGCGGCAGTAGGAGCATCCTATCCGATCACAGTTATTTTTATGGCCTTTGCAGTGGGAATGAACCTTGGCGCATCGGTAATAGTATCCAGATTATTTGGTGCAGGTGATCGAAAAGGTGTGAAGCGTGCGGTAACGACGGCATTTGCTTCGTCACTGGGACTTGCAGCAGTACTTACTGTCTGGGGATATTTTTTCTGTAGAAATATGATGGAATGGATACATACTCCGCAGAACATTATGGCAGATGGAGTTCTATATCTGAAAATCTATGTATTCGGACTGATTTTCCTGATGCTTTATAATGTATGTACTGGTGTGTTTACAGCATTGGGAGATTCCAAAACACCATTGTATTTTCTGTTGGGATCATCTGCCGGTAATATTGTCCTGGATCTGATATTTGTAGCTCAGTTTCACTGGGGCGTTGCAGGTGTTGCATGGGCCACTTTTATTGCACAGGGAATTTCAGCGGTGCTTGCACTGCTTACATTGTTTTCCAGAATTAAGGCTTTTGCGGGAGAAGAAAAACAGCCTTTTTTTGACAGCCAATATTTTAAACAGATATTTGCAATCGCAGTACCAAGTATCATGCAGCAGAGTGTCCTGAGTGTCGGAAATCTTTTTATTCAGGATATTGTAAATCGCTATGGATCGGCAGTTGTTGCAGGATATTCAGGTGCTATTAAGCTGAATACTTTTGCCATAAATATTTTTATGACGCTGGGATCGTGCCTTTCAAGCTATACCGCCCAGAATATTGGTGCTGGTAAAGCAGAAAGGATACCGTTGGGATTTCGGACTGGTTTGAAACTTTCAGCGGTGGCAGCTGTACCGTTTGTTGTTCTGTATGTTGGTTTCAGCAGACAAATGATGGGGCTGTTTCTAAATGCAGAAAGTGAAGAGGCGATCAGAGCTGGAATGGAATTTCTTCGGATTGTTGCACCCTGGTATCTTATGATCGTGGTAAAACTGATGACAGATGGAATTATCAGAGGTGCCGGCGCAATGATGTATTTTGTAGCTGCGACAGTACCTGATCTGATCATCAGAATTTTATTTGCATTGATGTTCAGCAAAAATTATGGAAGCACCGGAATCTGGATGGCATGGCCGTTTGGCTGGATTGCCGCTACAGTACTGACGCTGATTTTTTATAAAAAAGTCAGAAAGCAGTTGGAATAATTCTGCACAATCTATAACTGTTTCATGATAAAACGATAATCAGTAGGTGCCATTTGAAAATTAGTATAAAAAACCTGGTTAAAATACTTGGTAGAAGTATAGCCTACTTTTTCTGAAATGTCAGATACTTTCATAGTAGTATGGGCAAGAAGATCCTTAGCGGCTTCCATTCGACGTTCTGTGAGAAGCTGTGAAAAACCCATTGAGAGTTCTTTCTTTAGCAACCGGGAAATGTAGGAGCTATTGCGATTTATAAATTCTGCGGCATCATTTAATCCAATTTGTTTTTCATAGTTTTTATTTATGTATTCTATAACGGTATTGACGATTATTCCTGTATTTCGTGTAGTGACACAGGACAGTTCCTGGATAATGTTTTTAAAGAATATGGAAAGTGCCGGTGCTATGGCGCCTGGTAGCCCGAGTATTTCTGAAAAACTAAGAAATGATCAGAAGCCAGTATTTCATTTTATGAAAGATGGGGACATTTTTGACCTTGGAGATAAAAAGCTGGTTGTATATGAGATGACAGGACATACAGCTGGATCTGTATGTATTCTGGATGAAGAAGACAGAGTTCTGTTTTCTGGTGATAATGTAAATGATCTGGAACTGATCTGCGCTCCTGCCAGCGATCGTGAGGCTTTATTGAAGGAATGGCATGAGGCCGGAAAAAGAATTTTTGCAAGAAAAGATTCGTTTGATGTCTGTGGTGGCGGGCATTGTCTGATTCCAATTGAAAAAGCAGAAGAAACACTGATGTGTGGGGAAATGATATTATCTGGCGAATTGCAGGCAAAAGTTGAAAAAGTTCATTTTTTCCATGCACCATTTTATAAGTATAAAAACAGTCGTCTTTATAATGGCGATTTTGCAGCACTTCATTCAAAAGAATAATGAAGAACAAAGAGCATCAGGAAACTGGTGCTCTTTCTTTATTTCGATAGTCAGTGGGAGTCATCTTATATGCTTTCTTGAACGTTCGGCAAAAATGATCCACGTTGTTAAATCCGGTGTTATTAGAGATTGTGGCTATTTTTTCTTCTGTATTTATCAGAAGAAGTGCTGCTTGTTTAAGGCGATAGTTGATAAGATACTTAACCGGTGTCAGTTTAAGGTTATTCTGAAAAAGATGAAGGGCAGTACTCTTGCTGATATTTGCAGTTCTGGCAATATCCTCAAGTGTTATATTTTCCGAATAATGTGCATGAACGTATTGCATCATCAGCTGAAGCCGTGTTCTGGAAATTACAGCGCCCATGTTTTCAAATTGATCAAAAGTCAGATTTTCTAAAAGTAATATCCAGAGTTGCTGAACTGACATAGATACAATAATCTCACGGTTAAATTCTGTTTCCTGTACTGCAATTATTGTTTTTATGATTTCAAGAACTTTTTTCTGCCAGGGAATATCTGGTTGAAAAACGAGATATTCAAGAGAAGATGAAATTACAGGATTGATATATTTTTTATAAATGAGACTGTCCTGTGGTGCAATAAATGAAGGCTGAAACAGAAAATTGGGAATGATGGCATCGCTTGAGGACTGTAATCGATGGAGAATTTTGGAATTGATCATTATGCCGTTACCCTCATTAAGTTCAAAGTGAACCGTACCAATATCAAAAACCACATTTCCGCTTTCGATATATATAAATTCCAGCTCACTGTGCCAGTGCCAGTCGATGCACTTAAAATCAAACAGAGCTATATTTTCATAATAGTAGCGAAAAGGATACTCGGCGCTTCCATGATGGACGGTTTCCATTAAGTTGGCATCCGTTGTTATTTTGGTGAATTGATTTTGAAAACTCATGGCTATTAATACCTCATATAATTGAACAATGCGATATATTACAATAAAATATGAAAAAATTACAATGAAATTAGTATCTACATATTATATAATACAAACAAATATTATTCAAGGAGCATCTTACATGAAGAATTATAAAAAAACCAAATTGGCCTGTTATCTTGGATTTATAACACAGGCGATCGCTGCTAATTTCGCACCGCTTTTATATTTGAAGTTTCATGCGGAATACAATATTACACTTGGAAATATTGCACTTATTTCCACCTGTTTTTTCTTTACCCAGCTTATAGTTGATTTATTTTGTGCCAAATTTGTTGATAAAATAGGGTACAGAATCTGCATTGTAGCTTCGGAAGCCTGCTCGGCCCTGGGGCTTATAGGACTGGCTTTTCTTCCGGGAATTCTCCCGAATCCTTTTGCGGGAATTATAATAAGTGTAATTATATATGCAATAGGCAGCGGGCTTATTGAAGTGCTTTGCAGCCCGATCATTGAGGCATGTCCATTTGACAATAAAGAAGCAACTATGAGCTTGCTTCATTCTTTTTATTGCTGGGGAGCAGTAGGAACAATTCTTGTTTCAACAATTTTCTTTGCAGTATTTGGAATCGACAGCTGGAAATGGCTGGCAGTTCTGTTAGCCCTGATTCCGACAGTAAATATCTATAATTTTGCAACCTGTCCTATTGAATATCTTGTAGATGAGAACGAGGGAATGAGCATATCAGCACTTTTTAAAATACCATTATTCTGGATTGCTATTATTTTGATGGTATGTTCAGGTGCTTCTGAATTATCTATGGCACAATGGGCCTCTGCATATGCTGAGGCAGCGCTTGGCTTAAGTAAAACAATGGGAGATCTTCTGGGACCATGTTTATTTGCTGTCTCCATGGGAATCAGCAGAATACTATATGGAAAATACGGAGAAAAAGTAGATCTGTCAAAGTTCATGCTTGGTTCAGGTGCGTTATGCGTAGTATGTTATGTTCTTGCATCACTCTTTTCAAATCCTGTAGTCGGACTTACAGGATGTATCCTGTGTGGCTTTTCTGTTGGAATCATGTGGCCGGGTACATTAAGTATCTCATCTAAGAAGTTTCCGGCAGGTGGTACTGCAATGTTTGCACTTCTTGCCATGGCTGGAGATCTGGGAGGAAGCATCGGTCCTGGTATTGTTGGACGAGTAACCCAGATGGCGGGAGATAATATAAGGAGCGGCATGTTGGTCGGCCTGATCTTTCCCGTGGTAATGGTAATCGGACTCTTATTTTTTGATAAGATAAAGTCCAGATAACTTTTCAAAATTGGTCTACAGAAAAGAGATGAAAATACGAATGGAAACAAAACAAATTATTCTTGAAACAAGGACGGATGAGGATGTTATAGAAATAACACTGGCAATGATTGATCTACAAGTGCCTGTATTACATGAACCACGATATACTGATTTGGGTTATGAAAGTTGTTTTTTGTGTGGGAAAGACTTGCAAATGCGTATAATTCATAGAAAAATAATTATATAAGAACTCTTTTGAAGAATGTCTGATTTACAAGGCTTAGGAACTTCTTGACAGTGATATTGATTTGATATATGATTGTACCAAATAAAGGGGAGTAACCTACGCTTTTAAAATCTGCGTTTGTGGTATCGTCAGTACGGTGGAAACATCCGGTACCGCAAGAAAATGGTGAGACTTTTATTGCATTTTTGTTATGCAATAAAGGTTTCTTTTTTTATACATTTTTATCGAAAAGATCTTTCATTGCATAAAAATCCAATAGACATTTATGAAAAGAGGAGGCATAAGTGATGAAAGAAATTTATCAACAGACAGTAGAAGAAGTATTTGAGCGAGTGAAAGGCAATATATCAGGCCTTACGAGTGAACAGGTGAAATCTTCCAGAGAAAAATGCGGATGGAATGAACTTGCAGAAGGAAAGAAGAAAAATATCCTGCAGATTTTTTGGGAACAGTACAGACGGTAAAAGCGGAACAATCCTTACAGAGTTTAAAGAAGCTTTCTGGTCCGGAGGCAAAGGTACTGCGTGATGGATCTGCTGTTCAGATTCCAGCCAGGGAACTGGTCATTGGAGATGTGATACTGCTCGAAGCTGGAGATATGATCCCGGCGGATGGAAGATTGATTGAAAATGCAAGCCTCAAGGTTGATGAGAGTGCACTCACTATTTCTTGCCGGACAGTGTCTCGAAGCCATAATTCTGGGCTCCATGTTTGTTGTTACATTGAGTATATTAAAAATGCCATATGCGCTTTTGATTGGAATTTTGGTTGCATTTACGGCATTGATTCCTATCTTTGGAGCTTTTATTGGATGTGTAGTGGGTAGTTTTTTGATCTTCATGGTAAGTCCAAAACAAGCAGTTTTATTTATTATTATATTTTTACTCTTACAGCAGATTGAAGGTAATCTGATCTACCCGCATGTTGTTGGCGGATCTGTTGGCCTTCCGTCGATTTGGGTGCTGGCGGCAGTGACAATCGGTGGAAATCTTATGGGAATAGTAGGTATGCTCATTTTTATTCCGACTGTATCGGTGTTTTATACTATTTTTCGCGAATATGTCTATTTGCGTCTGAAAAAACAGAATATAAAACGAGTAACGCGGACAGAAGTGGAAGAATATGATAAGAGGATGTAATTGAGTGATGAAACTGGCAGAATTAAGACGTAGGGAAACTTACGTCTTTTTTTAATGTGACATACATCACGGAAAATGATAAACTTTTTAATTATAATACAAAAGGAAAGCAAGACAGAAGCAGTTTATTATCAATGACTGTAAAAGTTATGCCAGCGAGGTTGATAAAATGGGACAGATAACGATCAGAGAACTGGAGAATATGGATTTTTTTAAAGAAATACCAAAGGATATTCTGCAGAATCTGCTTAATGAAAGTAAGGTTGTTTCATATAAGAAAAAGGAAGTGATTTTTCATTCACGCAGCAGAACGAAAACAGTATATTTCGTGTATTCTGGGGAAGTGATGCTTTACAATCTGACCAAGCACGGAAATAGAAAGGTGATTTTTATCCTGGGAAAAGGACAGCTTTTAAATCAGAGTATTGTAAGCAAAAAGCCAAATGCACTTTTTTGTGAGGCTGCCTGTCCAGTGAAGGTAATAGAAATTGCAGAAGAACAATTCCTTCAGCTTATGGAGCAGAGCCATGCTTTAACAAGAGCTGTTCTGAGAGAATATGAAAGAAATCTCTGGCGAATGGGTCACCAGTTAAAAAATACGACCGGAAACATGCAGATGGAGCGAAAAATAGCTGCAAAATTATGGAAGCTAGGTCGTGATTTTGGTGTGGATACGGAAGATGGGGTGATGATAGATATTGATCTTACTATTACCCTGATGGCGGACTTAGTTGGTGCACCAAGGGAAAATGTTTCCCGTGCCTGTAAAGTTCTTACGGACAGAGGTTTGATTCGTTATGGTAATAAGAGGTTTACACTGACAGATTCTGATGGTCTTGCAGACTTTTATAAAATGTGATTATGAGAAAGGGGTATCTGATGGGAAAACGACTCAACAGTGATGAGATGCAGAAGATTTTTGAAATTCTGCAGAAATCGTACGATATCTTTGGACCGAAAATTTACCGGGGAGCAGGCTGCTTTTCAGATACAGATATAGTTCGTTATGGTTTGCTGAACAGTTGGGAAGAACTTGTCTGGAATCAGAAGTCAGATTACAGTTTTAAGGAAGTGCTGCTTCCGGTTTCGGAGACAATTCTTTATTTTACGGAAAACGAGACAAAAACCGCAGATGAAGCGGCAAGACAGCGATTGGTTTTTGTGAAAAGCTGTGATTTTCATGCTCTGAAACGTCTGGATGAGATATACATGAAAAACGGTGTAGAAGATTATTATTACAGAAGAATGCGGGAAAATACAGTTTTTGCTGTGATGGGTTGTAAAGAATCTGGAAAAAATTGTTTCTGTGTAAGTATGGGGACAAATCGTTGTGAAGAATATGATATGTATATTTTCCAGGATGAAAAGGGCTGTTATATGGAACTGAGATGCAGAGAACTGGAAGAATTATTATGGGATTATGGACAGAATGCACAGGAGAAACTGACTTTTGTGGAAAAGAATGAGATACATGTAGAGATTCCGGAGAAACTCCCAGATGCAATTCATCAGGATCCTATGTGGCAGGAATATGGCAGCCGCTGTATTGGCTGTGGCCGCTGCAATTTTGTCTGTCCGACATGTACCTGTTTTACTATGCAGGATATTTTTTATAAAGATAATCCAAAGACAGGAGAGCGGCGCCGTGTATGGGCTTCCTGTCAGGTGGATGGATATTCTGACATTGCAGGAGGACACAGCTTCCGTCAGAGCCAGGGTGAAAGAATGCGCTTTAAGGTATTACATAAAATTTCAGATTATAAGAAAAGATTTGGATACCATATGTGTGTCGGATGCGGACGTTGTGAAAATGTGTGTCCGGAATATATTTCCTATGTTGCATGTCTTCAGAAACTGAAAGAAAAGGAGGGGAAATAAGATGACAAATGAATATATTCCTTTCTTATCTAAGATAAAAGAAATTGTAAAGCATACAGAGACAGAATATACATTTCGCATGACATATGTGGGTGAAGTAAAACCAGGACAGTTTTTTGAAGTTTCTATTCCTAAATATGGTGAGGCACCGATTTCTGTCAGTGGCATAGGAGAAGATTATGTTGATCTGACAATACGTAAGGTTGGTAAGGTAACCGGAGAAATTTTTGAACTGAATGAGGAAAGCAGCTTTTTTATGCGTGGTCCTTATGGAAATGGTTTTGAAAAAGAAAATTATCAGGGAAAAGAGCTGATCGTAGTAGCAGGTGGAACAGGAGTATCTCCTGTGAGAGGCGTGATCAGTTACTTCGGTGAGCATCCGGATGAAGTAAAAAAATTACATACAATACTTGGGTTTAAATCTCCGGCAGATATTTTATTCCGTGATGATTTGAAGAACTGGGAACAGCAGATGGATTTGATTCTGACGGTGGACTCATCCGATGTCCCTTTCTATAGAACGGGGCTTGTTACAAAATATATTCCGGAACTTGAACTTGATAATATTCATGAAACTGCAGCTATTGTTGTCGGACCGCCGATTATGATGAAATTTGCAGTAGCAGAGCTTTTAAAGATGGGATTGCAGGAAGAACAAATCTGGATCTCGCAGGAACGAAAAATGTGCTGTGGACTTGGTAAATGTGGGCATTGTCGAATGAATGACACATATATTTGTCTGGATGGTCCGGTATTCTGTTATTCAGAAGGTAAAAAATTGTTTGATTAGGGAGGAAATTATAATGGATATCAATACAAAGAAACTGAAGAAAAATGCCTTCCGTGTATCAAAAGTCCGTGGGCTTACGGCTTCCAGAGTGCGTGTTCCGGGAGGCTGCTGTAATGCGGATGTCATGCAGCAGGTAGTAGATATTGCCAGAAAATATGGAAATGGCCAGATTCATCTTACCACCCGTCAGGGATTTGAAATTGAAGGAATCCATATGGAAGATATGGATAAAGTTAATGAGATGCTTCAACCGATCATTGATAATCTTCAGATCAATCAAAATGAAGCAGGTACCGGGT
The DNA here is from genome assembly GCF_020538025.1 of Blautia sp. MSK17_66. Taxonomy (NCBI): domain Bacteria; kingdom Bacillati; phylum Bacillota; class Clostridia; order Lachnospirales; family Lachnospiraceae; genus Blautia; species Blautia sp. MSK17_66. The sequence continues at coordinate 89,808 of NZ_JAJBNQ010000010.1, read as the reverse complement.
ATCCGGCATCAGGAACCAGAAATGTCTGTGCATGTATCGGAAACAGAGTCTGTCCTTTTGGAAATTATAATACAGCAGTCTTTGCAAAGAGAATTGAAAAAGCTATATTTCCTAATGATCTTCATTTTAAAATTGCACTTACAGGTTGTGCTAATGACTGTATCAAGGCGAGAATGCATGATTTTGGAATTATTGGTATGACAGAGCCACAATATGACCCTAGCCGCTGCGTTTCCTGTGGTGCATGTGTAAAAGGCTGTGATAAGCTTTCGGTGGATGCATTAAAGATGGAAAACTACCGGATCGTGCGCAATGAGGAAAAATGTGTGGGATGTGGAGTCTGCGTGACAAAATGTCCGACCAGAGCATGGACCAGAAGTGCAAAAAAATACTATCGTCTGACACTTATGGGACGAACAGGAAAGAAAAATCCACGTCTGGGAGAAGATTTTCTGATCTGGGCAGATGAAGACACCATCATCAAAGTTATCCTGAATACCTATAAATTTGTGAAAGAATATATTGATCCAAATGCGCCTGGCGGTAAGGAACATGTGGGGTATATTATTGACCGTGTGGGTTTTGCGGAATATAAAAAATGGGCGTTGGATGGTGTAGAGATTCCACCTGAAACAGTCGTGAAAGACAATATTTACTGGAGCGGTATACATTACAGATAATTCAGGTTTGCTGCATGGATATGCTTTGAATCAATATTCCATTGTATGGGATTCGCACAAAAGAAAAGAGGAAGATCAGAAATATGAGGCAGGAAAATAGAGAAATAAAAGAGTTTAATGAAATCATAGAAGTTATGAAAAACTGTGATGTGTGCAGACTGGCACTTAACGATGATGAGTATCCATATATTTTACCATTGAATTTTGGAATGGAAATAGTTGATGGAAAAGTTAATCTGTATTTTCACAGTGCTCTTGAAGGTTATAAAGCAGACCTTATTAAAAAAGATAACAGAGCGTCATTTGAAATGGATTGCAAACATCAGCTTCAGTATTTTGAGGAAAAAGGTTACTGTACAATGGCATATGAAAGTGTGATTGGCAGAGGACGCATTAAAATTCTTGATGAAGAAGAAAAAATGGATGCACTAAAGAAACTTATGGATCATTATCATATGGGAAAAGATGCTTATTTTAATCCGGCAGCAATTTCCAGAACACTTGTATACGTTTTGGAGGTAGAAAAAATGACAGGAAAAAGAAAGAAACCGAAGTAATAGAATCACTCAATAAAGCCGATGCGGGATTTGGAAATCCAGTATCGGCTTTGTTGATTTTACAAAGGTTTTGAAAATTTTATTTATTATGGTTCATCAGCGTTTTGATGTCTTCTTCCGGTGTGGTGATCGGTGCAATACCATAATTTTCCACCAGAAAGTTCAGAATATTAGGAGACAAAAACGCCGGAAGTGAAGGACCAAGACGGATATTTTTAATGCCAAGATGCAGGAGCGTTAACAGGATGCAGACGGCTTTCTGTTCGTACCAGGAGAGAACGAAGGAAAGCGGAAGCTCATTTACGGAACATCCAAATGCATTCGCAAGTGCTACGGCAACCTGGATTGCACCGTAAGCATCATTACACTGCCCCATATCCATCAGTCGCGGCAGACCACCAATCTCTCCCAGATCGAGGTCATTGAAACGGAATTTGCCACATGCCAGGGTGAGAACGATACTGTCAGAAGGTGTCTGTTTCACGAATTCGGTGTAATAGTTTCGTCCCGGTTTAGCACCATCACAGCCGGCAACCAGGAAGAAATGGCGGATCGCACCTGATTTTACAGCTTCTACTACAGTATTTGCATGGGACAGGATAGCAGCATGACCAAAACCGGTTGTCACTTTTGTGCCGCCATTGATGCCTGTGAGTATCTGATCTTCTTTGTAACCGCCCAATTCCAGTGCTTTTTCAATAACCGGCGTAAAATCTTTCTTTTCATCGATATGAACAGCACCTGGGAAAGCAACTACTTCTGTTGTAAATACTCTGTCAGCATAACTGCTTCTTGGGGGCATCAGACAGTTGGTGGTGTAGAGAATCGGAGCCGGAAGATGATCAAACTCTTTCTGCTGATTCTGCCATGCGGTTCCGAAATTTCCTTTTAAGTGAGAGAATTTCTTTAAAAGTGGATAGGCATGGGCAGGAAGCATTTCACCATGAGTATAGATGTTGATGCCTTTCCCCTCTGTCTGTTCAAGCAAAAGCTGCAGATCTTTCAGATCATGACCGGTCACGACAATAAAAGGTCCTTTTTCTATCGTAAGTGTAACATCGGTTGGTTCTGGCGTTCCATAGGTTTCTGTATTTGCCTTATCAAGAAGTGCCATACACTTCAGGTTGATTTCTCCTACTTTCAGTACTGTAGGGAGCAGAGTCTCCGCACTTTCTTCATATCCAATCTTAAATAATGCCTCGCAGAAGAAACGATTTACTTCAGCATCTTCATAATTCAGAACACTTGCGTGATAGGCATAGGCTGCCATTCCGCGAATCCCGAAAAGAATAAGAGACTTCAAAGAACGGATATCTTCATCGGCATTCCACAGCTGCTGCATATCGTATTCGTCTGTTTTACCGCACGGTGACTGACATTTGCCGCAGTCAGGAACCAGTCTTTCTCTTTCTGCTCTGACTTTTTGTATCATATTTTTGATTGACGCATCATCAAAACTTACATTTGTAACTGTAGTAAACAGCCCTTCGATCATTACCTGCCAGGTACTTTTGGAAATAGTTTCTGCGCCATCGACAGCTCTTGCAAGACTGATCAACGCACCTGTCAGTTCATCCTGTAATTTAGCTGTATCTGCCTTTTTTCCACAGACACCGGCATTTCCTGTACAGCCGGTACATCCGACTGTCTGTTCACACTGAAAGCAAAACATTTTCTTATCCATTATTGTATTCTCCTTTTTTATTCTATAGTTTTCCCATCAATACTTATCGTTATAACCTGCCATGGGATAAATTTTTCACTATTTTGAAGTGCTTTTTTTGCTGCCATCTCCAGACCACCACAGCATGGAACTTCCATTCTTACAATTGTCACACTTTGAATGTTGTTGTTTTGAATAATCTCGGTCAGTTTCTCACTATAATCCACCTGATCTAATTTTGGACAACCAATTAAAGTTACCTTATTTCGAATAAAATCCTGATGAAAGCTTGCATATGCGTAAGCAGTACAATCAGCTGCGATTAAAAGCTTTGCACCATTAAAATATGGTGCAATGACTGGAGCCAGCTTAATCTGTACCGGCCAGTTCTGAAGTGTTTTTTTCTGTGCTTCTTTCACGGCTTCTTCATCATATTCAGGGGCTTCTCTTTCTTCAAAAGAAATGGCACCTGTGGGACATTCCGGGAGACAATCGCCTAGTCCATCACAGAAATGTTCTCTTACCAGTTCGGCTTTTCCGTTAATGATATCAATAGCACCTTCGTGACAGGCATCTGCGCAGGCACCGCAGCCGTTACATTTTTCTTTATCAATCCGGATAATCTTTCTTATCATTTTTACCTCCGTCAATAGTATTTACCTTTTGTTTCTGTTGGAATTATAGTATGATAACTACAACTTGTATGTTTGATTTCCAACAGGAGGAATGATTTTGAAAAAATATTTACCCATTCTAAGAAAAAGTCCATTTTTTAAAGGCCTTACGGATAACGAGATATTATCTATACTCCACTGTGTAGAAGCAACAATAATTTCAAAAGAACGAGCTTCTTATATTTTCAGAGCAGGAGATTCTACTGAAGTAATGGGACTTGTGGTGTCAGGCTGTGTTCTTGTTATTCAGGAAGATCTCTGGGGACATCGGAATATTCTGTCGAAATGTCATACCGGAGATTTTTTTGGAGAACCATATGCGGCAAGCCCAGGGGCTGTTCTGAATATCAGTGTGGTAGCAGATGAAGATTGTGAAATTGTTTTTCTAAATGTCCAGAGGTTGCTGGTTACTTGTTCAACTGCATGCGAGCATCATCAGAAGTTGATTCGTAACCTGGTCAGTGTCCTTGCAAATAAGATACTGATTCTGAACGATAAGATTACACATGTTGGTAAGCGAACGACAAGGGATAAACTATTGTCATATCTGTCAGCAGAATCCATCAGACATTCATCGTTATCTTTTGACATTCCTTTTGACCGGCAGCAGCTGGCGGATTATCTCTGCATAGACCGTGCGGCAATGTCTACGGAGATATCAAAGTTACAAAAAGAAGGCTTTATAAAAACAAATCGAAATCATTTTGAACTGAATGTATATAATGGCACAGACTTAAAGAATCTCCATTTTACAAGATGACAAAGGAACAGTTCCGGGAGTCGCAAATACCTGATAAATATATTGCCAAAAGTAAGCAATGACTTGATTTATTAGTTGTATCTGCATATAATTTGTTCCGTAATGTAACTTAATGCTTATGTTTCGAAGGCACAAAATAAATTCTGATGAAGGGAAGAATAGATGAAAATACGAATAGTATCTCGCTTGTTTTGTTACGAATGCTTCGGACAAAAAGCAGAAAACAGTGGAGGTTATTGATAATGTCAAAAGATGAGTATTTAATCACGGATGCGCCTCTTAAAGCGCTGACGGTTTTTGCAATGCCAATGATTCTCGGTAGCTTTTTTCAGCAAATATACAATATGGCTGACTCCATCATTGTCGGTCAATTTGTTGGTTCCTCTGCACTGGCAGCTGTCGGTGCCTGTGCAGCGTTGACCAATGTTTTTATTTGTGTGGCACTGGGAGCCGGTGTCGGAGCCGGTGTGCTTGTGAGCCGCTATTTCGGTGCCAGGGAGTACGGAAAAATGAAAACCATCGTGTCAACGTCTTTGCTTAGTTTTTTAATTTTAAGCATAGCCCTTGGTGTTTTTGGCTTTTGCTTTTCTCACTCGATGATGAGTGTTTTACAAACACCCGTTGATATACTGGATGACGCAGTGCTGTATTTGCGGGTCTATTTTGTGGGCTTTCCGTTTCTGTTTATGTATAATATTCTTTCTACCATGTTCACTTCCATTGGTGAATCAAAAATTCCACTAGGACTCCTGATATTCTCGTCAATCTTAAATATTATTATGGATCTTTGGATGGTTGCTGGCCTTGGTCTCGGTGTGTTTGGTGCAGCTCTTGCGACTCTCATAGCACAGGGGATTTCGGCAGTGTTTTCACTTTTGATTTTCCTTAGTCGGATGCGGCAATATAAAAGTCATTTTGACTGGTTTGACAGGCGGGAGTTACATGCCATGCTTCAAATTGCTGTACCTTCGATTCTTCAGCAGTCTACAGTGTCCATCGGTATGATGATCGTACAGGCAGTTGTAAATCCTTTTGGCACACAGGCACTCGCGGGGTATGCGGCGACGATGCGGGTAGAGAATGTTTTTTCATTGATTTTTGTATCCATTGGTAATGCAGTTTCGCCATATGTTTCCCAGAACCTTGGTGCAAAGAAAATTGAACGTATCAAAAAGGGGTATCACGCTGCGCTGGTGTTAGATATATGTTTTGCAGTTCTTGCTTTTATAGTCATAGAAACACTGCATACTCAAATTTCCTCGCTGTTCCTTGGTAAAGACGGAACCGCCCTGGCTTATCAGGTATCCGAGGATTATATGAGATGGCTCGGTTACTTCTTTATCTTTATGGGAATCAAAATGGCAACCGATGGAGTCCTTAGAGGTCTCGGAATCATGCGCCCGTTCCTCATTGCAAACATGGTGAACCTTGCGATTCGTCTGTCTGTTGCTTTGATTTTTGCACCGCGTTTTGGCATTGTATTTGTCTGGATTGCTGTACCAGCCGGTTGGTTTGCAAACTTTTTAATATCCTATGTGGCTCTCAGGAGATCATGGCCGACTGATAAAGTGGCGTCATCTCGATAACTTAAAGCAATTCACAAGGAGAAATTTATAATGAGTATATGATGGTATAATTTTATTGTTGAGTTGATAGAAAGGGTATCGATATGAGAAAAGCAATCGTATATGCATCTGTGCATCATGGAAATACAGGAAAATTAGTAAAAAGCATAGCAGAAGAGTGTCAGGTCGATTTGATTGATGCAGTAAAACAGTCAGATGCAGATCTGAGCAGGTATGATATGATCGGATTTGCATCAGGAATCTATTTTTCAAAGTTTCATCAGTCGATATTGAAATTTGCCGAAAAGAATTTACCAGATGACAAAAAGGTATTCCTGATCTGTACTTATGGTGGAAGTGCGAATTATAAATCCATAGAGCAGGTTTTGGATAAAAAACATGCCAGCGTAGTGGGAAAATTTGGATGCAAAGGATACGATACATTTGGTCCGTTCAAACTGGTCGGAGGTATTGCGAAGGGACATCCAGATGATAAAGATATTCAAAATGCAGTGGAATTTGTAAAAGACTTGTAAACACGTAAAGAAGAGGCACAGGAAAATGGAGGTTGCAAAACCAATCATTCGTAAAATAAAGGTAGCGTTGCAAAATATACGGAACTCTAATATCAAAGATGATAAGGGTATGGAAGAAATAAAAACATTGGGCAGGAATGTGAAATAATGCAGACAGATTACAATACTTATGAAAGTCTTCGGGCAATACTTGAGAAAGAAACACCAATTCTTATTGCGCAGATTCGTGCGTTGTACAGAGAATTAGATAAGAAATTTCATCTTCAGGGAGCAAAAGTGCCAATAACTTTTGGTTTTGACAGGGACTCATTGGGGTCTTATAATCAAAATGGACACGGGCAGAAAGAACATTTTCATTTTTCTTTGTTTTTCATAGGATATGCCGTAAATAATCCACTCAGCAAAGAAGATAGAATGGATCTTTACAAACACGAATACGCACATTATATGCGATACAATATGCCTATTCCGAAACAGTATCAGTGGCAGCCTGGAATTCACGGAAGTGCATGGAAATACTGCTGCTCATTGATAGGTGCGGCACCAACGCCCTATTATAAAGCGGGTGAGGCACTGATGAATCACAATTATGAAAAAACTCTCAGGAATCCGATTCATGACAAAACAGTCACCATACGGGATCAGCACAGAAGAGAGCAGGAATACAGAAGAACGCAGAATGTGATTATAAAATATGAAAAAGGGGAAAGCGTCAATCATCCAAAATTTGGCGAAGGAATCATAGAAAAAATAGAGCAACAAGCGTGCTCTGTGAGTCTTCATATTCGCTTTGGAGAAGAAATGAAAGTGATAGATCAGAAATGGCTTCTTCAGACAAAATACAAAAAAAGAAAATGATAACAGTAAGATAAAAAGGAATAATACATTTGTACTGCTCTAATATGGCTAAGTTCGGAATGAATCCAAAACTATTAAAAAGAAGAGAACTTCAAATCTTATACATCTGTTTTTATGCGAAATATTCATTTGAGATTGAGCCAAAAGTTCCATATACAAAGGCTGATCTTGACTGGATGGATAAAAAATCCCAAAGCAGTGTGGAAATGAGTGATAAGAAATACAGACCGGAGATTATGAAGAAAGAGATGGATATGAGTTCTTATGACGAGATTCTTTTAGGATTTCCTGTCTAGTGGTATGTAGCTCCGACAATCATCAATACATTTTTGGAAGCCTATGATTTTGGTGGTAAAAAGATCGTGCTTTTTGCAACATCCGGTGGAAGTGGATTCGGTAATACCGTAAAAGAACTGCAGCCATCCGCACCAGATGAATGGTTTTCTCATCTGGCAATTGAAGTGCCAGGAGAAGAGATATCCAATGAGTGGTGTGATCCGGTTACAGATGAAGTATATGGTCAATTGAATAACTGTTTGTCACATTCTCGTTACTTCAGATGAAGTAGAGAATCACTTCAATAAAGGAACTGCAGAACAATGAAGACTCAAGTTCTGCAGCTTTTTTTGTGTAAATATGATGTGCCTTTTGCGGAGATACAGCTATAGATTTTCCGGTCTGCAAAATAACGGCAGAGGGGCAAGGAGAATCAGGCATGGCTTCCTTTGGTCAGGGAACAGCCGTCCATCATGCGGATTCCGTTTATGGTATCCAGATAGGTGTCATACATTTCCTTCCATTCATCAGAGGCATCCTCGGAGTACTGGCTGATGGTGGACAGAAGATCGTATTTTTTGCCATCGACGGTTTCGATGCGGCCGAGATAGCCCTGCCATACACTGTCCAGAGGCTGGTCTTCACCATCGTAATATCTGGCTTCCAGGGTCAGCACAGGAACATCCTCATTGTAATAAGTCAGTTTATATCCACCATTTTCGGTTTTGGTCGTTTCATAACGGCAGAGATATTTCCAACGCTCCGGAGTAAGAACCTGAAAGTAATCCGTCATGGCCATATCCACACGCTCTGCGTAAACGAAATCTATGGATTTGATCAGCTCTGCAGCTTTTTTTTCAGCGGCTTTATCATAGGTGTCTGACGGGGTCAGGATAAAAAGTCCAAATGTATAATCGTCAGTCTGGCATACAAGAGCATCTACATTTTGTTCTTCTTCGTTGACAGCAGTTAAATATTGATATTTCGTAGCAGGATAAGATTCAAAGGTAAGGTCCTCTTGGGTGATGATCTCACCCTTTACCGGATAGTATTCTGCCAGAAAACCTTTCAGGGAAGAATCCTCCAGAGAAGAATTAGCTACTTTTAAAACAAAGGCAGTACTTTTTCCCTCATTTACGGAACGTTGCTCGAAATAACCTCCTTTTTCGGGCATGGATTCTCTGATTGTATCATCGGCAGGAAAGCCAACCCGCATATGAAGCTCGCCACGCTTTTCTGATTCAGAGGCTTCTTCTACATCTGTATCGGAAGAGGAACTGGGGGATGAAGAATCAGAATTCTGTGAGGAGGAATCAGCTTCTGAAGCGGAATATTCCTGAAGATTGCCGTAGTCATCAATATAATAGTTATCTCTGGAGCCAATATAAGTGGTTCCGGTAGCATCCTCCAGCCATACACTGCCATCCTCATAATAATAATGAGGTTCAAAATAACCGTCCTGCTCGGTCCAGCCGGCATCGTTGCCTTCCATCAGTTCACCGGAATCCGGATCAGGGGCATAATTACCTTCACCGATATATTCATCCTCGGAACCATTGCGGTACCAGTAATCTCCGTTTTCATCCTGCCAGATGTACTGCCCATCATCGGTTGGAGAGTCAGAAGCGAGGACCGGGACTGCAGATATGGAAAGAGCAATCGAGCCTGTTAAAAGAATTAAGATTTTTTTATGCATAGGCACCTCCTGATAAAAAGAACCTGTCTGTTAAGTATATTGTAACAGACAGATTCTGACATTCAGAAATGTGAAGAAAAAGAGACATTTACCGGCAGGTAAAAAGATATCCCTTACCATAAACCGAGACAATGTCATATTCATCGGTATCCTCGGCACCAATCTTGACCCGCAGGTTAAAGATATGCCGCCGTACCGTGCTGGTATCTGTTCCCGCACAGATGCCCCATACTGCTTCATAGAGCTCCTTTGCAGAAAAAATCTTCTCCTGATTTTCAGCAAGGAGACGCAGCAGGGAGAATTCGGTACGGGTAAGACCTGTGTCAGCATTATTGAGATATGCATGGCCGTCCGAAAGATCCAGCCGCAGGCTTCCAATGGTGATCTGGCGGGAAGCCTGAAATTTTTCTTTTATTTTTTCTTCTATTCGTTTCTGGCGTTCCAGAAGCATCTGGATCACGGCCAGAAATTCGTCGAAATTATAAGGCTTGGTGAGATAATAGTCGCCTCCCTGCTGAAGTCCTTCTACCTTATCTCGGATATCACTTTTTCCTGAGAGAAAAAGAACCGGGTTCATGGTTTTTTCGCGGAAGTGGCGGCAGATATCCAGGCCGTTTCCGTCCGGAAGCATAATGTCCAGGATGAGAAGATCTGGCAGCTGTTCTTCAAGCTGATGATAGACTTCGGAGACTGTCTGTGCAGTGCGGACATCGTATCCACGGCGCCGCAGCATCCGGCAGTTGGCATTCAGCACCTGTTCTTCATCCTCCACCATAAGGATAAGCGATTTCTTTTCATTCATTTATGATTCCTCCTCCGGAAGTGAGAAGAACACCTGAGTTCCCTCACCTTCTTTGCTTTTCAGCCATATTTTGCCGCTGTGGGCAGTGATGATCTGATGACAGACATAGAGGCCTATGCCGTGCCGCCAGTAATCTTTATCAGCAGAAACATAACCCTTGAGTGCGTTTTTTCGCATTTCTTCTGACATACCGGTTCCAGTGTCGGAGACGCAGATGGTCTGCCAGCCCGGTTCGCCTGTAAGGGAAATAGTGATGGTTCCGTTTCGGGTGTGACGCTCTGCATTGGAGACCAGATTGGTGATAACCTGAATCAGCCGTTCCGGGTCTGCAGAGATTTCCGGGAGGTCGGGTTGTATCGTAAGCACCATCTGATTATTCTCGGAACCTGGATGACTGCTGAAATCTTTTTCCACAGAATGTAAAAGTGCTCCCAGATCTGATGGCACAAGGGAAAGGGCCAGCCGTCCCTGCTCAATGGAAACGGTATCCATCAAATCCAGCACGATCCGGTCGATCCGCATTACTGACTGTTCAATGGTACGGAGATTTTCCTGCATAAGAGAGAAATCCAGGGGTTCTTCCTCAAGGAGCTCAGAGGTGTCCCGGGCGTGGAGGGAGATGGAACTCAGAGGATTTTTGATCTCGTGGGCAACGGTGGTCAGGAAGGTAGACTTGGCATTGTCAAGGGAGCGCAGCCGCAGGTTCTGTTCCTCCAGAAGGAGCTGCTGCTGGTTGTATTCCTTCAGATGAAAATAGAGAACAATGCCGCAGACAGTACTTACAGAGACAAATGCCAGAAGAATATCTGCCAGTCGGTCTGCTTCCGTGGCAAAAGGAGTTACAATGTGCGGAAAATGGTATGCGGCCAGACACAGTCCCATATATAGGATAATTTCTAGCAGAGAAACGATCAGAGCACGTCTTTTTTCCAGCATCAGCACGGTAAAAATAATGGCAAACACGAAGAAGGCCGGCATACCGCCATGATATCCGCCGCTGGTAAAAAACATCACCGGAAAAACAATCAGAAAAATCATGACAATGGTGATCAGATAGCAGCGCTGATATTTCCCACTGTAATAGGAATAAAGAAAAAGTCCTCCTGAGACTGCGACCAGCATAATGTTGATCAGGACATTTCCAAAGGAACCGGTTCCGAGACTGAGAAAGGCCATGATCAGGCTGATCACAGTGCCTCCTAAAGCCAGGATATTAAACAGCCGAACACGGAAATCAAGGGTGGGACTGAATAATGAGTGAAAAAAATGATGTATTTCCTGCATTGAAAAATCCTCCAGTAAAAAGAAAACAATGGGAAAGCTTCTGAAGTTACTGTAATTTTATCATAAACAGAGTAAGAAAAACAACCTGGTTATGTGAAACCGGAGGAGTCGAAAACCTGGAACAATTCTGGCAGATAAAAATCATTTCCCGGGAATTGATATTGTCAAATTCGGAGAAAACATCAGTATCATTCAAAAAAGAGTGACCTTCGAAAACACATCGGCCTTAGATGTATATGAAAAAGCAATAGATGCATTTAGAGATTATTATCAATATGAAGTAATACAGGGCGCTGACAGAAAGATGATAGAGAAAATACCGGAAGCAGCATTTAGAGAAGCAATTGCCAACGTGTTGATTCATAGGGCATGGGATATTAATTCACACGTTAGATTTTGTAAATTGTTGAAAGAAATATATTGTTATATGATTATGTAAGTGATATACTTAAGCATAAGAAAACCGTGTGAAATTACAGTTTACTTTTTGCACGGTTTTCTTTACACTAGACAGTTAGTTGAAACTAACACAATGAAAGTATGAAAGATTATAGAATAACAGATATTAGGCAATATAATCAATAAGCTATAGAACTAATACTATACCGCTGAAGATAATTATTTTTGCCAATGAATTTTTTCGAGCATATATGGAAGGAAAATATAATGCAAATAAATATTTTTGAAGGTATACTGATTCCATTTGTTGGAACAACGCTAGGTGCAGCATGCGTGTTTTTTATGAGAAAAACACTTAGCAAGTTACTGCAACGTGCACTTGCAGGATTTGCAGCGGGTATAATGGTTGCTGCTTCAATTTGGAGTCTTCTGATTCCGGCTATTAAACAATCTGAGAATATGGGAACTTTATCGTTTGTTCCGGCAGTTGTTGGGTTCTGGATTGGTATATTGTTTTTACTCGCTCTTGATCATTTGATTCCGCATCTTCATGTTGGAAGTGAACAGGCAGAGGGACCGAAAAGCAAACTAGATCGTACTACGAAGATGGTGTTGGCAGTTACATTACATAACATCCCTGAAGGTATGGCGGTTGGTGTAATGTATGCAGGATTTCTTGCTGAAAATGCACAGATTACAGCAACAAGTGCACTTGCCTTATCACTTGGAATTGCTATCCAGAATTTTCCAGAAGGAGCGATTATATCCATGCCGCTTAGGGCAGAGGGTGAAAGTAAGAGAAAGGCATTTCTTGGAGGTGTACTTTCAGGAGTGGTTGAACCGATTGGAGCAGTAGTGACGATTCTTGCTGCACAGCTGGTAATCCCGGCATTACCATATTTACTGAGTTTTGCAGCAGGAGCCATGTTATATGTCGTGGTTGAAGAACTAATTCCGGAAATGTCTCAGGGACAGCACTCGAATATCGGTACGCTTTTCTTTGCACTTGGATTTAGTTTGATGATGATCTTGGATGTGGCACTGGGGTAAGAGGAGAGGAATGATTCTTATGAGAATGCTATGAAGGCACCAGATGAAATGAGGGAATTGCATAAGCAGTTTTATGCTTATATGAAAAGAAGGAAGAAATGTGGATGCAAGACGAAAAAGGCACAGTGATTGGAGAAAAAAGCATGAAAAATGAAGAATATAAAAAATTGTCAATTAAAGAATTTACAAAAGCAGCAGGAAGATATGAAAGTAGCCATGCTGGTATTTACGAAATGTGCAAGAAAGATTATCCGGATATTCTGGAAGAATTAGAAAAGGAGCCATTTAGAGATTTATTAGATGCAGGTTGTGGACCTGCTCCGATGATTTCTTTATTAGCAGAAAAATATCCAGACCGGCATTATACAGGACTGGATCTGACTCCTGCCATGATTGAACAGGCAAAAAAGAAAAATATTTCAAATGCAACATTTGTTGTAGGAGACTGTGAGAAATTTCCTTTTGAAAACGATTCATTTGATGCAATTATTTGTTCTATGAGTTTCCATCATTATCCGAATCCGCAGGCATTTTTTGACAGTGTGAAAAGATGTCTTCGCCCAAATGGAAGATTGATACTGAGAGATGTGACCAGTGACAATAAAGTATTGGTATGGCTGATGAATACATTGGAAATGCCGTTGGCAAATATATGCGGACATGGAGATGTCCAAGTGCCAACAAGAGATGTGGTCATAAAATGTTGCAAAAAAGCAGGATTAAAAGTAGAAAAATTTGAAATTCGTAAAGGTATGCGAATGCATTGTGTTGTGAGAAAACCTATGGGAAAGGCGATAGGAAATGAAAGATAAGTATCTTAGGGAAACACGAATGGTTGATTTTTCTAATCCGGCAATTCAAAAACTTATTCAAAATATGAAATGGAAGGAAATGGATGAATTTGAAAGGATTAAGGCAATCTACAACTATGTAAGAGATGATGTTTTATTTGGATATAATATTGATGACGGAATTTCAGCTTCAAAAGTACTTGCAGATGGTTATGGACAATGTAATACTAAAGGAACTTTATTCATGGCACTTTTACGTGCCTGCAATATTCCATGCAGAGTACATGGTTTTACGATTGATAAAAGCCTGCAGAAAGGAACTATGACCGGGTTTGTTTACCGTAATGCTCCAAAAAATATTTTCCATAGCTGGGTAGAAATTAATTTTGAAAATCAGTGGTATGAACTGGAAGCTTTCATTTTGGATAAAACCTATATAAAGAAGTTACAGGAACGAAATCCGGAATGTAAAGGTGCATTTTGCGGTTATGGAGTAGCAGTCAAGGATTTCAGAAATCTCATTATTGAGTTTGATAGGAACAATACTTATATTCAGAGCGAGGGAATCAATCAGGATTTTGGTGTTTATGATTGTCCAGATGAACTGTTGAAGGAACATCATCAAGAAATTTCAGCCTTTAAAGCATTTGCTTATAGACATATTGGAAGACACCTCATGAATCGTAATGTCAGGAAGATGAGAGAACGATAGTTTTAAGATTTTAGAATTAAAATTCAATTTGGAGGGTAATATGGCAGACAAAATACAAAATGCCTATAAAACATCAAAAAATATTCTTGCAAAGAAAGGTCGGTTTTCTCCACCGTGTCAGACGGAGAAAGAGCTAAGAAATATCCTTCAAAAACTATATAAAGAAACTGATGTCCATGTTGATGGTTCCATGGTATATTTCTATTGCGTGAAGTAATGCAATGATGATGATTCATTATAAAGTTTCAGATGATAAGTCTGGAACTTTATTTTTTGTCCAAATGGATTACCAAGGTCCATTCGGGTATGGATAAAGCTTAATTCTCATGGTAAGATATAAAAAAAAGTTAGAAATAACTAACGGAGAAAATACAGCTATATGAAGGGAATGAGAAGAAATTTGAATGTGAATGAAATTGCAAGCCTTGGAAGTAATGTGAAACCTGTGATTCAAAATGAGAATTGTTCGATCCTTATGCTGAATGATATGACAGGAGAAGGAGTGATGACAATTTACCGTGTGCTGCCCGGAGTGATGATTTGCTTTTCAGACATGCATATGGAACAGTGTGTATCTGAATTTGAATTGAAGAATGACAGAAAAATATTCTGTATTGACCACTGCCGGGAGGGAAGAATTGAGATGGAGGTAAAGCCTGGTGTGTTCAGTATTATGCAGGAAAAGGAACTTCGTCTGGATAACAGAGAAAATCATAAAGGGACAACTTATTATCCTCTGAAGCATTATCATGGAGTCAGTATTTTCATGGAAGTTGTGGAAGTTCAGAAGGCACTTGATGAATTGTTTCAGGGATTCTCCGTATCCATTGAGAATCTTCGAAGCCGGTATTGTGCCGAAGAGAAACCTTATGTAATTCGGGGAGATAAGGAACTTGAGTCGATTCTTTCCGGATTTTACCAGAAAAACATGGCTCATCCAGAGCTTGCAAAAACGAAAGAATATTATCAGATAAAAGTCGTGGAATTATTGTTGTACTTAAACACGATGACCGTAGAAGACAGGAAGGAAGTCAGACCATATTATTACAAAACTCAGATGGAAAAAATCAAAGGGATTCATGCGCAGATCACAGGGAATCCTCAGACACGGTTTACCATCGAAGAACTTTCCTCTATGTATGAGATTCCACTGACAACTATGAAAAAATGCTTCAAAGATGTTTATGGAGATTCTATTTATTCTTATCAGAAGAGATACCGCATGAATCTGGCTGCAAATATGTTGTTACAGGATAAGGCGAAAGAAATACAGGAGATCGCCTCCTGTTTAGGATATGAAAATCCGGGAAAATTTTCATCTGCATTTCGAAGTGTGATGGGGTTATCACCTGTAGAGTACAGATTTCGGAAAGGGGAAATATTAGATGGGAAATAGGAAAACATCAGAAAAAAAAGACAGCTGGCTGAAAGTATTGCTTGGCTATACCGAAGGAAGCGGGCAAAGGCTTGGAATATCCGTTGTTTTATCTGTTATCAGTATTATCAGTGGACTCATGCCATATTATTGCATTTACCGTGGCATTGATTTGTATATAAGAAATCTGAACCAGGCTCCTATGCAGGAAATTTTAAAGTGGTGTCTATATGCCCTACTCTTTTACATTATAAAAATTGTAAGCTTTTCTGCATCCACATGGATTTCCCATATAGCAGCCTATCACATATTGGAGGGTCTAAGGATCCGCCTGACAGACCGGTTTCTGAAAGCACCGTTAGGAGATGTAGAAGGGCACAGTATTGGTGAAATCAAGAGCATTATGATAGAAAAAATCGAAAATATGGAACCTCCCATTGCCCATATGATTCCGGAAGGAAGCGGACATCTCCTGCTTCCGGTAATCAGCTTTATCGCTTTGTTTACATTGGACTGGAGAATTGCACTGGCTTCTCTTGTAACCGTTCCATTGTCCATGGTATTTATGACACTTACCATGATTATCAGCGGAAAAAGTTTCACTCAGTACGATGAATCTAATGCACATATGAACAGTACCATTGTAGAATACATAGAAGGAATCGAAGTCATTAAGTCATTTGGCAGGGCTGGAACCTCTTATGAGAAATATGCAAAAGCAATCCTGGATTACAAGAAATTTGTTGTGAAATGGCTGTCCTCCACCTGGATCACCATGAAAATGACATTCGCCCTGTTTCCATCGACACTGCTTGGAACTCTGCCTGTGGGGCTGTATCTGACGATGCATGGTCAGTTGACCATATCACAGCTTGTTTTGGTAATCATGTTGTCCATGTCCATGGTAACATCTTTTGCAAAGATAGAGGTATTTTCCGAAAATCTTCGTGAAATGCAGTACAACATTGAAAGCATACAGGATTTCCTTACGATGCAAGAATTGCCGGAGTCTTCTGTACGTGTAAATATCAGCAATTATGATGTGAAGCTGGAAAATGTGCATTTTTCCTATACTGGTGAGGAAAAGGATGAGGTGATGCATGGAATAGACCTGACAATGCCGGCAGGAAGTTTTACCGCATTGGTCGGATCAAGCGGCGGAGGTAAATCCACAGTAGCAAGGTTGATCTCAAGATTCTGGGATGTGACGTCAGGCAGCATTACTATAGGTGATGTAAATATTAAGGAAATTCCGCTGTCACAGCTTTCAGAAATGGTTAGTTTTGTAACACAGGATAATTTTCTGTTCAGGTGTTCCATTATGGAAAATATACGTCTTGGTAATCCGGCAGCATCGGATGAAGAGGTGCAGGAAGCGGCAAGAAAGGCATGCTGCCAGGAATTTATAGAGAAACTGCCACAGGGGTATGATACTCAGGCAGGGGAAGCAGGAAAACGCCTGTCCGGTGGAGAAAAGCAGAGAATTGCTATTGCCAGAATGGTATTAAAAAATGCACCGATCGTCATCCTTGACGAAGCGACTGCATTTACGGATCCGGAAAATGAGAACAAGATTCAGAAGAGTATTGAAGAACTGACAAAAGGCAAGACATTGCTGGTCATTGCACACAGACTTTCCACAATCACAGATGCAGACAAAATCGTTGTTTTGAAAAATGGCTGTATAGAAGAAGCAGGAACTCAGGAAGAACTGATTCAGAACTGTCCGCTTTATCAGAGAATGTGGCAGGCCCATGTGGGAGTAAGGCACTGGGCAGTTGAAAGCCAGAAAGAAGGTGAAGAATCATGTTTGGTACTGTAAAAAGAATCATTGACTGGTGTGGAAGCTTTAAAAAGAATCTGTATATCGGTTTTATTTTTTCCTTTTTTTCAGGCTGGTTTGCGGCAATGCCGGTCGTATGGGCTGCATATATGATCGGGAAGCTTGTAGAATGCGAAGGACAGGGAAAAGCTGTCTCAACGGTTTGGATTGGGAAAAGTATCGTGATTCTGCTGTTCTTCATTTTTCTGCGCTTTCTGTTTGATTATCTGAGAGCAAGATTTCAGGAGTCGATCAGTTATGAATTGATTGCCAGAGACAGACTTGCAGTAGGAGATGCACTGAAACGTGTATCTTTAGGATATTTCCAGAATATGAATACAGGTACGATTCTCAATTCCATCACGACAGGCCTTCATACGCTGGAAGGAATGGGAATCCGTATGATTGATAACTTTGTGGGAGGTTATCTGAATTTTATCTGCATCCTTTTGTGGCTCACCTGTATGAACTGGAGAGTGGGGCTGATTGCAGTGACGGGTGCTGCTGTTTCTCTGATATTTCTGCTTATCATTTCAAAGTACAGTACAAGAAATGCACCAATCCTAGCTGCGGCAAACAGAGATCTGACTGGAGCAACCCTGGAATATGCCAGAGGACTTTCTGTAGTAAAATCCTTTGGAAAAGCAGGAGCTTCTATGGATTCTATGAAAAAAGCATGCAGGGACAGCCGTGATATTAATCTGAAAATAGAATGGGGGTATATTCCTTATAATGCACTGCATCTGCTGGCGTTAAAGACAGCAAGTGTGTGTATCGTGATCGCTGCATTTTATCTGGGATTTTCTGGACAGCTGGATTTTACTTATATGATGATTATCATTCTGTTGTCATTCCATGTGTTTGGTTCTTTGGAGCCGATTGCAGACTGCGCCCATGTACTGGCTGTCATTGATGATGCCTTGGATCATTTGGATGCGTTGACAAAAGAGTCCTTCATTGATGCAGATGGACAGCAGATAGAGATTGCACACTATGATATCGAATTTCAGAATGTAGATTTTTCTTACGGGGAAGGGAAGGAAAGAAGACAGGTGCTTCATAATGTGAATCTGAAAATTCCGGAGTATTCAGTTACAGCAATCGTTGGTCCTTCCGGAAGCGGAAAATCTACAATCTGCAATCTGATTGCTCGATTTTATGATGCAGACAGTGGAAGTGTTCGTGTGGGAGGACATGATGTGAAAGAATTTACCTGTGACAGTCTGTTATCCAACATTTCCATGGTATTTCAGAATGTATATCTGTTTCATGATACAGTGAGGAATAATATTTGCTTTGGAAAACCGGATGCAACAGAAGCAGAAATGGTCGAAGTGGCAAAGAAAGCGTGCTGCCATGATTTTATTATGGCATTACCGGAAGGCTACGATACTGTCATCGGTGAAGGGGGTGGGAGCCTGTCCGGTGGAGAAAAACAGCGCATTTCCATCGCAAGAGCGATTCTGAAGGATGCACCGATTATTATACTTGACGAAGCGACAGCCAGTGTAGATCCGGAAAATGAACATTTGATCCAGGCAGCTATATCGGAACTTACAAAAGGAAAAACCATAGTAACAATCGCACACAGACTGGCGACGATTGAGCAGGCAGACCAGATTCTGGTGCTAGATAATGGGCAGATTGTTCAGAGAGGAACCCACAGAGAACTTGTGGTTATTCCTGGAAAATACAAGGATTTTGTAGATATAAGAAGCCAGTCGGAAGGCTGGAAAATTGGCTAAGGAGGAACGAAAAACATGGAAGAATCAAGAAAACTATCAGGAAAGGATCTTATTACAATAGGAATCTTCTCTGCAATTTATTTTATGCTCAATCTGGCAGCTATGTTTACTGGATTTGTGCCAGTGTTGTGGCTGCTGTTACCGGGCGTGACAGGAATTGTGACCGGAATCCCATTCCTGCTTATGGCATCTAAAGTGAGAAAATCAGGGGCAGTACTTATTATGGGAACAATTACTGCATTGCTTTATTTTGTGACTGGTCAGTTTACAGTATTGTTACTGATTACATTTGCCATTGCATGTATATTGTCAGAACTGTACAGAGCTGTGACAAAGTATGATAACAGTTTTACACATATGATGATATCGTTTGTGTTTTTTTGTTATGGAATGCTTGGCTCTCCACTGGCAATATGGGTGTATAAAGACAGTTTTCTGGCGCAGATTCAGCAAAATGGAATGTCTGCAGAATATGTCCGGTCTTTATCAGGATTGATTTCTACGCCAATGCTGATTATACTTTGTATCTCTCCAGTCATAGGAGGCGTGATTGGAGCGTTGATTGCTAAAGGTTTATTCCGTAAACATTTTAAGAAAGCAGGGATTGTCTGATGAATAAGAGAACAGTCATCAATCATCTTGATCCAAGAGCTGGGCTGTGGCTGCTTTTAATGGCAAATATTGGTATGTTCTGTCAGAAAAATTCTGAGCAGGGGAGTATGCTTTCAGGCATATTTCTCCTGCTTATGCTGGTGCATGGACTATATAAGGCGGCAGGTAAAGGTATCGTTTTACTTATTTCTTTCCACCTTTTACTAATGTATGTATTTCCGCAGTGCCCCGCATGGATGAATATGGTGTTTCCAGTTTTAGTTAATTATTCATTGCGTATGCTGCCGTGTGTTTTGGCAGGTTTGTTGTTGCTTCGAACATCGTCCATGCGGAAAATGATCGCTGCCATGTATACACTGCATCTACCACAAGGATTTATCATAGCAATGTCTACGACACTTCGATATTTTCCAGCTTTGAAAGAGGAGTTCGTACATATAAATGCTGCCATGAAACTTCAGAATATCTCATGGGCATCCCGCTTGGAGTGTACGGTAGTTCCATTGATTGTGTCTGCAGTCAATACATCGGATGAAATAGCAGCGGCGGCAGTGGCAAGAGGAATCGAGAATCCAGGAAAAAAGACCAGTGAAATAATACTTCACATGGGGATTTCAGACTGGTTGATAATGATTTTGGTAACATTTGGAATACTTATAGTGGTGATTGCAGGATAAAGAAAATGATAAAGTTTGAAAATGTAAATGTAACAATGCAAGGAAAAAGAATTCTGTCAGATGTAAATCTGGAGATACAGGATGGGGAGTTCGTATTGATATGCGGGGAAAGTGGATGTGGAAAAACCACAATGACAAAATTGATTAATGGATTGATTCCACATTTTGTGAGGGATGTCAGCGTAGATGGAACGATTACGGTTTACGGGAAAAATGTTGCAGAGATGCCTATGTATGAAATTGCAGAGCTTGTAGGGTCTGTTTTTCAGAATCCAAGAACTCAGTTTTTTTATACGAATTCTAATGCTGAGATGGCATTCGGCCTGGAAAACAGAGGCGTGGAACCGGAATATATACGAAAAAGAATTAAGAATACAATAAATGAATTAGATATAGAGAAGCTGGAAGACCGAAATGTATTTTCCATGTCAGGTGGTGAGAAACAGCTTCTTGCGTTTGCATCAGTATATGCCATGAATCCGCAGATTTATGTGCTTGATGAGCCGTCGGCAAATCTTGATATGGCAGGAATCAAACGGTTGAGTGAAAGACTGAGGGTAATTAAGGGAAAAGGGCATGCGGTAGTTGTGGCGGAGCACAGACTTTCCTGGGTTCAGCAATTTGCAGACCGAATTCTTTATATGAAAGAAGGACATATAGAACGGGAATTTACACCATCAGAGTTCAGGGCTTTGTCAGATTCAGAGCGGGAACAGTTGGGATTAAGGAGTATAGTGCCGGAACAGATACAGATTCCGGAAATTTCCGGTGACTTGGAAAATGCAGAGCTTAAGGTGTGCAATCTTTCCTTTAAGAGAAAGAAACAGATGATTTTTCAGAATATTAGTTTATCTGCAAGAGCGGGAGACATCATCGGTATCACAGGGAAAAACGGTGCCGGAAAATCTACTTTTTGCAATTGCTTGTGCGGTCTGCTTAAGCCCAAAGGCGGCGAGATTCTGTATCAAGGGAAAAAGCTGTCAGAAAAGGCCCGGACCAAACTGTTCGGGATGGTCATGCAGGAAGTCAATCATCAGTTGTTTTCAGATAGTGTGAAAAATGAATGCCTGCTTGCAAATGAAGACGCTTCCGAACAGGAAATCAGGGAACTGCTTGAAGAATTTGACTTGAAAGAGTATGCAGAATATCATCCGATGATATTATCTGGCGGACAAAGACAAAGGCTTGCTGTTTGCCAGGCAGTTATGAGTGGAAAAAAAATGCTTATTTTCGATGAACCTACCAGTGGCCTGGATTTTAGGCATATGTGTCAGGTGGAAAAAATGATGAAACGGCTGGCAGAAGAAAAATATATTATTATAGTTGTAACACATGACTATGAGTTTTTGAATCGAGCTTGTAAGAGGTATATTAGAATAAATAGTTGACTTTTAGGAAACAGTTCTCTAATATGGCACAAAGCAAGCCGTATAATTTTTATTCACTGAATAACGTGCCTGCCCTTGTATCATTGAATAATGATGATTACGACGAAGAACCGGAAACGGATTTTTCAGAAGAAGCAGACGGCGAAGACTAAAAAATGATAGTGTGTTATATATCAAAGGCATAACACACTTTCTAACATATAAAGTTATAAAGGAAATCCCCTTATTTATGAGGAGAAATGAAAAACAATTAAATATAAAAATGTGTAAAAATGTTGAAAAATAAAGGCTTATCACCTCAAATCCGTTGGCACGAAAGGAGATAAAAACGTGGTCAAAATACTATTTATATGTCACGGCAGTGTTTAAGGGACGGGGCAAAAGTCTTGATTTTATTGGGTCTCTTGGGTGGAAACGTAGAATTTACACCTTTGGAAGATCGGATCGGAATAATTAAAAAAGTTGTCATAATTCAGTTGGTCAAAAAAGAATACTACACTCAAAATTAATTAAAAAATCAATCGTAAAAAAATACGATTGATTTTTTGCGCGTTTTTGCATATAATATAATCATTATGGTTGGAAAGGGAACGATTACTATGCGTGAGACAAGAATATTAGAATTCAAGGAAACGATTACGAATACTTTTTTGAAAACAGTTAGTGCCTTTTCGAATTACAATGGTGGAACAATTCTTTTTGGGGTTGATGATAATGGAAATGTGAAAGGATTGCCAGATGTAAAACAGGCCTGTCTGGATATCGAAAATAAAATCAATGACAGTATATCACCTCAACCAAACTATATACTTGAAATACAGAATAATGACCAGACGATAAAACTTACTGTAAAAAATGGTCTTCAAAAACCGTATTTATATAAATCAAAAGCATACAAACGAAATGATACAGCAACGATAGAGGTAGATACATTGGAATTTTCAAGGCTTGTATTAGATGGAAAAAATATTAGCTTCGAAGAATTATCTTGTAAAGATCAGGAGCTATCTTTTGAAATTTTACAGTGTAAACTGAAAGAAAATATTTACATTGAAACTTTCAATCAAGATACTTTAAAGATATTGAACCTGTATAACAATATAAATGGTTATAATAATGCAGCGGGACTTTTGGCAGATAAAAATCATTTTTCAGGAATTGATATTGTTAAGTTCGGTGAGAATATCAGTATTATTCAAAAAAGAGTAACGTTTGAACATATATCGGTTTTAGAAATATATGAAAAAGCACTTGCTGTATTTAGAGATTATTACCAATATGAAGTAATACAGGGGGCTGACAGAAAGATGGTAGAGAAAATACCGGAAGCAGCTTTCAGAGAAGCAATTGCAAATGCCTTGATTCATAGGGTATGGGATATTAATTCACACATCAGAGTTTCTATGTTTGATGATAGAATAGAAGTAGTGTCTCCTGGTGGATTGCCGGCTGGAATAACGGCAGAAGAATATTTATCGGGTAAACTATCTATTTTAAGAAATAGAAATCTTGCAAATGTATTTTACAGACTGGGATTAGTAGAGATATTTGGAACAGGAATTACACGAATCAAACAACTGTATGCAGAGAGTTTGATAAAACCAGAATTTGAAGTGTCAGAAAATGCTATAAAAATTGTACTACCGATATTTGAAACGAATGTCAATTTAACCGAAGACGAAAAAGTGATTTACAAATTTTTAAGTAAGACGATGCTGAAACCAATAAGTGAAATTGCACCATATGTCCCATTTGGCAAATCAAAAACAACACAATTACTGAAAGCTATGGAGAAAAAGGGTGTGATTGCAGTTGAAGGAAAAGGCAGAGGAACAAAATATATCATTAAGTGATTGAGAACATAGAGGGTTCAAATTACACAATCTTTCAATAACACAAGGAGAAAATCATATGATAAAAATTTTATTTTTATGCCACGGCACTCTTTGAAAGCTTCGCTCAAAAGCCAGTAAAATCACAGTCTGAAGGGCATAGGCGGTTAGAAAATAACCCCAAAATAACCCACGGTATTTTGTGCAGATATTACATGTAAATATAGATGATATTGGGGACGCAATATGATAGAAGAGCTGTAAGATTTTGGAAAGAGAAATCTTATGGCTTTTTTGCAAACAAATTGAAGAGAAAAGGAGGTCATCACAATGAAGTTTGATGAATTATTTGAACAGAGAAGTCTGGTGGCTTCGAAGTTAAAAGATTGTATTAGAGATATGGGTTATACAAAAGTATCCTTTGCGGCAAAGGCAGACATTTCAAGACCAACTCTTGATAAGTTGCTGAATGGCAATATAGACAGTAAGAGTTCTTTTGATCGCCATTTGCAGAAAATACTGAAATTGCTCAATATAACGGTAGAAGACTTGATGTTATATCATTCAGCACCATCAAAGTTTTCGGAAGCAACGTTGTATTCACAGAACGCACCGATGAATCATGAAATGAACGATACAGCAAAGAAGCAGTATAATTTACTTCTTGATATAATTGATTTGTGTGCGATTTATTATTAAAGGTAAAGATATAGATGATGTCTGGGATGCAATATGATAGAATGGTTACAAGAAAAATTTGTAGGAATATAAAGATATGGAATTAAGATTATTACGCTATTTTTTAACAGTAGCAAAAGAACAGAGCTTTACAAAAGCAGCAGAACAATTGCATATTACCCAGCCAACGCTATCCAGACAAATGGCGGCATTTGAAGAGGACCTGGGAATAACATTATTTATTCGAAACGGGAAGAAAATATCGCTCACTGATGAAGGAATTTTATTAAAAAGGCGTGCCTTGGAGATTCTTAATCTTGAGGAAAGGACGCTTGAGGAACTGCAAGGAAAAGAAGAGGTTGTAGAGAGCACGATAACCATTGGATGCGGTGAATTTGCAGCAGTGGAGACATTGGCGAAGATATGTAAAACATATAAAGAAAAATATCCGCTGGTTCAGATTGTATTGCATACTGCAACAGCAGATGCAGTGTATGAGATGATGAACAAAGGACTTGTAGATATCGCATTATTCATGGAGCCGGTGGACACCGAAGGGCTGGATTATATCCGGATCACAGATTGCGATCACTGGTGTGTCGGAATGCGGCCGGATGATCCGCTGGCAGAAAAAGAGTTTATAAAAAAAGAAGATCTTATTGGAAAGCCCTTGATCCTGCCGGAAAGAATGAACGTTCAAAGTGAACTTGCCAACTGGTTTGGGAAAGACTTTTCAAAATTACAGATTGCTTTTACGAGTAATCTTGGAACGAATGCCGGAGTTATGGCGGCAAATGGACTGGGGTATCCAATTTCAATTGAGGGTGCTGCAAAGTATTGGCGAGAGGATATTCTTGTACAGCGAAGAATTTCTCCTGAAATCACGACCAGTACGGTGATTGCCTGGCGACGGAATATCCCATATTCTTTGGCAGTTCGTAAAATGATCGAGGAGATTAATGCTTTTCAGGCATAAAACAAAATTCAATATAAGCATTAGACATAATGAAGCGATAGAGCTTAAAATAGATGTGTAAGATGAATGTAAATCTTATACATCTATTTTTTGTGAAAAATACGTATAGAAAGGGGCTTTTTATTATGAGTAAAAAATTAGTGGCATTTTTCAGTGCAAGCGGAACAACAAAAAAAGTAGCACAGATGATCGCAGAGGAAGTAAAAGCGGATTTGTTTGAGATTGAGCCGAAAGTTCCATATACAAAGCCTGATCTTGACTGGATGAATAAAAAATCCAGAAGCAGTGTGGAAATGAGTGATAAAAAATATAGACCGGCGATTATGAAAAAAGAGATGGATATGAGTTCTTATGACGAGATCCTTCTGGGATTCCCAATCTGGTGGTATGTGGCTCCGACAATCATCAATACATTTTTAGAAGCTTACGATTTCAGTGGTAAAAAGATTGTGCTCTTTGCAACATCCGGTGGAAGTGGATTCGGTAATACTGTAAAGGAATTACAGCCATCTGCACCGGATGCAGTTATCACAGAAGGCAGCCTGTTAAACCGTGGAACAAAACAGGAAATCAGTGAGTGGGTAAAATCTTTATAAATAACAGTGCTATGGAGGTATACAGAAAATGGGAAAAATAATACAGACAGCAGGAAGAAATGCACTTGGTGAATTTGCACCGGAGTTTGCACATTTTAACGATGATGTCCTTTTCGGTGAAAACTGGAATAACCAGGATATTGACGTAAAAACAAGAAGTATCATCACAGTGGTTGCTCTGATGGCTTCCGGAATTACAGATTCTTCTTTAAAATATCATCTTCAAAATGCAAAAAATTATGGTGTAACACAAAAAGAGATTGCCGCAGTAATCGCACATGTCGCATTTTATGCAGGATGGCCAAAAGCATGGGCTGTTTTCAATCTTGCAAAGGAAGTGTGGGAGACAGGCGAAGGAGATTTGCCATACGAAGAGGAAGCGATGCGGGCGCATGCAAAAGAGATGGTATTTCCAATTGGTGCACCAAACGATGGCTTTGCACAGTATTTTTCTGGCAGAAGTTTTCTTGCACCAATCTCTACATCTCAGGTTGGAATTTTCAATGTAACATTTGAACCTGGATGCAGTAAACTGGATTATGTAGCATAAGAGTGTATAGCGTGTCTGTAGTCTGATTTTTGCCATAAATAAGTACAGGATACACAGAGAATAGAAAAGAATGTGTATTCAGTTAAATAAGAAATAGATAGCTGGTATGAGAGAACAAGGAGTCTTTCATACCAGTTTTTTTGTGGAAAAAGGGATAGGTTGCACAGGATCTGCCAGGAGATTTCAGTAGGTTTGGTGAATAGCTTTCTCCCAGAAGTGTGGTATAGTCTTGTGCTTGGAACAGGAAAACTACACAGAAGGGAGACACCGATATGACAGCACAGCCAGATATCATCTGGAATGAGCAATGCTTGGGGATACGGATAGGAGAACAGGTTTGCACCTATCTGAAAAAGCATGATGCGGAATACCAGAGACTGCAAAATAAAATACTGGAACTTACAGAGAGGTATCCAGTAATAGAAACATTTATGGAGTCGAATCAGGCAATCAGTCTAACGACAGAAGAGCATAAGGCAGTGCATCAATATTTCCGACTGGAAAGCGAAAAGGAAATGATAGAAGAACAGTACCATTTTTATATGGGACAGGCTCAAATGATCTCCTATGGAGCAATGCTTGGAAAAATTAAAAAAGCAATATTGGGAAATGATGACGGTGACACAAAGAAACTGCTGGAGTTGCTGCTGGATACCTGGATTGATGAGGTTGAAGATCAGCTGAAAGAAAATACAGTGTACCAGGGAATGCTTGAAAAAATATCGAAATATGAAGAACAGGTTCAGACAATGGGATTATCAAAAGAAAAGCGAAAAACAATAGACAAATACGTTACTGAAGTTAGTGAGAGATGGATATTATATGCGGAATCTTTATATCAGGCTGGCATGCAGAAAATTCTGGAACTATTAAATTTGTAAAAAAGGGACGGATAAAATGGGGAAGCACGAAAGGAACTTCCCCATTTGTCACTTCTATTCATCTTTGCCATCAATGAGAAATATGTATGAAACCTGAAAGATTTCAGCAATGGCTTTTAATTCAAGATCAGTGACATAACGCTTGTTTGTTTCGATTCTGGTGATTACATTTTTATCCATATCGTAACCAGCTAACTGGAGTTTATAGGCAAGATCACGCTGAGACATATTGTGGGTCTTGCGAAGTTCAATCAATCGCTGGCTAATCAGATTCTTCTCACCAGACTGTGTCCTTGGCTTTGGCATCTTAAATCTCTTCCTCTCTGGTAAAAGGATGGCTTGTCTCACTTTTTGCACCATCTGTATTGATTTTAACGATTGGACAAGGTAGAATCGGTTGTAAAAGTGAGACAAGAACAGAAGAGGGAGAAATATATGGAGCAGGTAAAAATAGAACAGTTTGCATTTTTATATTTATGCAGCGAGCATGATAAAAGGCTATTATTTAAGAAAGAAAAAATGCAGTTAGCTGATTTCGACAGGTTGACTTATCTGATTTATCATCTTGGTTTTAAGGAATATCACATAAAAGTTTGGATGGAATTTGCAGGAGACTTTAAAAAAGAATGGGATTGTTTGGAAGCACTTCAGGAAACAGGTGGATGTGCTGTGAGCATAGAAAATACAGAATCAGAGTCCAGATTGCATGAAATGTGGATTAGGGATTTTTGCAAAAATACACCAATGGAAATCAGAGAATGGCTTCGAGAATTAGCTTAAGAAATGTAAATAAAAATATACCCTAACTCATTTTTGTGGTATCATTATTAGTAGAGTTTGTGAAATTTGATTTTGCGGAAACCTGGAGTGATAAGAGATAAGTATAAAAGGAGCATATTGATATGAAGAATAGACGAAAGTTTTCTATTTTTATAAGTTCTACCTATGAAGATCTTAAAAAGGAAAGACAGGCATTGGTAGGTGTGGCACTAGAGAATAATTTTATTCCGGTAGGAATGGAGCAATTTCATGCTGCACCTACAAGTCAATGGAATGTTATAACAAAAATGATTGATGAGTGTGATTTTTATCTTCTTGTTATTGGTGCTAGGTATGGGTCAATTGATGAAGAAACTGGTATAAGTTACACAGAGAAAGAATACAATTATGCAAAAACTAAAGGATTACCAGTACTTGTATTGATTAAACAACCTTCGGCTATTTCTGAAAGTGAAAAGGATACCGGAAATGATAAGTATGATAAAATGAAGAAACTGGATGAGTTTAGAGAAAAAGTCAAAAATGATAAAAATACAGTTGATTTTTTCACAGATTTAAACAGTTTAAAGTATGTGGCATCACCGACATTTAGGAACGCCGTTAACTATGTTGATGATAACGCTGGATGGGTTCGATATCGAGATATAGTGGATATAATTAATGAAGAGGCAGAAGGACGAAATAAAGCAAATAC
Source organism: Blautia sp. MSK17_66 (assembly GCF_020538025.1). NCBI lineage: Bacteria > Bacillati > Bacillota > Clostridia > Lachnospirales > Lachnospiraceae > Blautia > Blautia sp. MSK17_66. Next base: position 60,899 of record NZ_JAJBNQ010000010.1, on the reverse strand, counting down.
TGAACTTGGAGAACATCAGCAGAAGATGCTAGATGACATGAAAGAGATGTTTTCTCAATTCTATAGTAGACTCACTGACCTAGAAAATAACCAGTTAACCTTGAAAGAAATTCCTACAGCAACAAGTGAAGATATCAAAAAATTGTTCCAGGTTGAAGATAATACGTTAATTATTGGAAATCCAGAAGAAAATAAATCAGTTGTAGGGCTAGATGATGTTGGGAACATTCCAGTGGACTCTGCCTTTTTATTAGTATATGCGGCTGATGGTGATGGGCAAATACTAAAGATACGGACACTTGGTTCACCTACTCAGATTTTTACATCAGGTAAGCAGTTTATGGCTGATAATTCAAAAAGAGAATCTGCGAGATGGGAAGAGGCTTTAGACAGACTTATAGAATGGGGCTGGGTTAAAGCTGTAGGGTATAAAGGTGAAATATTTGAATTGACCGGAACAGGTTATAGCAAAGCTGATTGGTTAAAGAACAATATGGCAATAGATACTTCAAAAGAACCGCTTGACGAGTTAAAAGAGTTTGAAGATTAATAAGAATTAAACTAATACAGTTATGCGTATTTATTTGCAAATATACATGGCTGTATTTTTTATTACGGGCAGGGCTCTTCGGGGTTCTGCCCTTTTTCTTTTTCCAGACCAAAAGACCACCTGCTGGAAAAGAACAAGAAAAACCTGAAAGGATGTGGTGACTTATTGTTATAGGAATCGATCATGGATATTATGCCATCAAAACTCCCCATGTGTGTTTCCCGACTGGACTGACCGGGTACGATTATGAGCCGTATACCATGCAAAATGTCCTGCAGTACAATGGGAAATTTTATGTGTGTGGAACTGGGCGGCAGACGCTGGTGAGAAGCAAGACTTCCAATGACAATTATTATCTTTTGACAATGGCAGCCATTGCACAGGAGATCCGCTACCGCCGGGGAGAGAGGAAAACAGATGTGGTTCTGGCAGCCGGCCTCCCACTGGCAAGTTTTGGCAGGGAGAAAAAAGGTTTCCGGGAATATCTGTTTCGGAAAGAGCAGCCTCTGCGTTTCCGGTACGAGGATGAGAGCTATGAGATCCGGATTCAGGATGTAAAACTGTTCCCACAGGGATACTCAGCCCTGGCTCTCCACCCGGAATGTGTTCGGGACGAGCCTTCTGTTCTTCTCGCAGATATCGGTGGCTGGACCGTAGACCTGATGCGGCTGGACAACAGTGTTCCAAATGCCGCTACCTGCCGCAGCCTGGAACTTGGTGTGATCCGGTGTGTGGATGAGATCACCGAGCAGGTACGCAGAAATACCGGACTGTCTGTAACGGATATTCAGATCGAACGTGTTCTGAACGGCCAGAGCTGCAGCATGGACCCGGCCGCAAAAGAAATCATTGTCCGGCAGGGAAGGCTCTACACGGAGAAAATACTGTCTGCAATTATGGAAGCCGGGTTCGATCTGAAGGCAATTCCGTCCGTGATCATGGGCGGCGGAGCCAGCATTCTGAAACGGCACGTGACACCGCAGGACGGGCTGTGTCGGCAGATTTACCTGACAGACGTACACGCCAATGCTTCCGGCTATGAGCGGATTGTGGGGCAGATGTGCGCGAAGTAAAGAGACCCGTTTTCTCGTTCCGCCTGAACCTTGATAACCCAGATCACAAAAAGGCATGGGAGATCCTGCAAAGTGTTCCAGATGGACAGAAGAGCAGCTATCTGGTTCAGGTGATCTTAAAAGATCAGGAAAACAACCAGCTGGAGAAAAGCATCCGGCAGGCAATCCGGGAAGAACTGGCAGGTGTTTCCATTTCTGGCTCCGGGGAGAGTGTTTCAAAAAAGGAAGAAATCCCGTCCCAGATGCTGGATTTTCTCTCCGGGCTTGAGGATGCATTCTGAAAAAGTCAAGTCTTTCCTGGTGATAAAATAGCCAAATTTCAAGCAGTCAAATTAGTATAAATCACGGATTTTTGAAAGGGGTGATGCCTATTGAATGTTATTGGATCTGCATCCTTTGGGAGCTTTTGAGAGCCTCATATTCGTTGGGTATTGTGAATAGCTTTCTGTCACGTTTTAGGGTATGTTGTATGTAGAAAAAAGAAAGGAGAACGAACACAATGGAGATGAAAAACATATGCGGAAAAATCCCGGTAGAGCTGCATGAAAAGCTAAAACTGGAAGTCGAAGAGTTAGGAATCAGCATACCAAAATACCTTGAAATGGTAATCGAAGAACACATGACAAGAAAAGGAGAAAAGGCGAACATGGCAGATTTAAGAACAGTAGCAGTACAGGTAACCGAGGATTTATTTTCCAGACTGAAAGCAGTCCTCGCCAGGAATGGCATGAAACAGAAAGACTTCTTAATCGGGCTTATCGAAGATGCAATCGAAAAAGAAGAAGCCAAATGGAAAGCAGAGTCAGAGGAAGCCGAAGAAACAGAAATGGAAGATCCTGAGACTGCAAAATCAGAACCGGATGAAGAGTCAGTAGAACCTGAAGCAGAAGAGCCTGAGACAGAAGCACTGGAAGCTGAAACAGACGGAGAAATGACAGAACCGGACGAAGCTGAAGCAGATGAAGAGCCGACAGAGCCAGAAAACGAAGAGCCAGCGGAAGCAGAGCCAACAGAACTGGAAACCGAAGAAGCAGAAGAATCTGAGCCAGAGGAAGCGGAATCAGAAGAATAGACATCACAAAACAGAAACCAAGAGACGGAAACGGTGCAGAGAAATCTGCACTGTTTTTTTCGCAGCGAAGGGAGGCTGATAGCCGGAACAATTCGATTTTTTGACCTGTTCAGTGGAATCGGAGGATTCCGAGAAGGGCTGCACAGGGCAGGGGGCTTCACCTGTGTCGGACACTGTGAAGCAGATGCATATGCAGACCACAACTACCGGGTGCTGTTTGATACGGAAGGAGAGTGGTTCTGCAATGACGCAAGAAATATTGAAACAGAACGAATGCCGGACTTTGATCTTTTATGTGCGGGATTTCCTTGCCAGGCATTCTCAATCGCTGGACGAAGGGAAGGATTTGCCGATGCAAGAGGAACCCTTTTCTTTGAAGTTGCCAGACTGGTTGCAGACAAACGACCTGCGTATTTTCTCCTTGAAAACGTACCCGGTCTGCTTTCGCATGACAAAGGGCGGACGTTTCACACCATCCTCAGTACGCTATCTGAACTGGGGTATCATGTCGAATGGAAAGTGCTTAACAGCAAGGATTTCGGAGTCCCCCAGTCAAGGAAGCGGGTGTATATTGTCGGATATCTTGATGGAAGATGTGCCGGAAAAATATTACCTTTCCCAAAAGCAAATGGAACAGCTCTTATACAAGTCCATGCTGGCAAACAGGGAGAAAGAGTCTACGCAGAAGAAGGACTGAGCTGCACGCTGACCAGCGGGTCTGGTGGTATGGGCGGCAAGACCGGATTATACGAAGTCGGTATCCCAATCAAGGAAAACACCCGAAAAGGATACAAGATGGCCTACGAGGGGGACAGCATCGATCTCGGATATCCGGGAATCAACAGTCGCAGGGGGAGAGTCGGGCATGAGATCGCCCATACCCTGACGACCGGAAACCAGCAGGGAACACTGCATTTTGTAGATATCTCCCCTCCGCCGCTGGTGACAGACGTTGCAAGATGTCTGAATACCAGACAGGATTCCAGCATCCATAACCACAGAGGCGAAAGTTCCGGGGTGCTGGTGGAAGAACCGCCAAGGGCAGTGCTGACACCGGCCAAGGAAAAAGTCCGCCAGAATGGAAGAAGGATGAAAGAACCGGAAGAGTCAATGTTCACCATTACGGCAACTGACCGTCATGGAGTGATTTACCACGGCAGAATCCGCAGGCTGACGCCAAGGGAGTGTCTGCGGCTGCAGGGATATCGGGATGGTCAGATTTCCAAGATGGAAAAAGAAACATCGGATAACCAGCTTTACAAGCAGGCCGGTAATGGTGTCACTGTCAATGTCATTGAAGCAATAGGCAGAAATTTGAAAGCAGTAGATGAAGAGATCCAAAGCGGCTCACCTGTTCCAGAAGCGAAGGGTGGGTGAAGCAGATCGACCTAAAAGACCAGTATTTTGGTACAGAGATTGAGATGACAGGTATCAGCCGCTATGATGCGGCTGTTGCGATTGGAAGAATGTTCGGAACAGAGCCATATCATATCCGTTCTTACGATTCCTGGTGTGTAAAAGATTCAGATGGAAAAACGTGGAAATTTTCAAGAGACAGCAGTATCGACTGTGAAAGGCTGGCAAATGGTACTGTAATAGATGCCGATGGAGATTATTCGACAGAAATGGTATCCCCGAAATTGGAATATTCGGAAATGGGGAAACTCCAGGAAGTGGTGCGGTGTGTCAAAAACGCAGGTGCTTTTGTCAATTCATCCTGTGGCATGCATGTCCATGTGGACGCATCCAATCATACACCAAGGAGTCTGAAAAATGCACTGACGATCATGTACTGCAAAGAGGATATTCTGTTCAAAGCCTTAAATGTACAGACCAGAAGGGAAGATGAGTACTGCCAGAAAGTCCGTCCTATGGTATTGGAGAAGATCCGCAGGATGCCCAACAGCACCATTACAATGGAAAAATTCAAAAGGGCATGGTATGAGGGAAATGACGGAAGCTCCGAGCATTACAACTGGACAAGGTATTATGCATTAAACCTACACGCTGTTTTTTCCAAGGGAACACTGGAATGGCGCTGTTTTGAAAGCACCCTACATGCAGGAAAAGTCCGGTCGAATATCACACTGGCACTTGCCATATCCGCACAGGCGATCAACCAATCTTGTACCCATGCAAAAAAGACGGAGATCGGGGATAACCCGGCATTTACGTTCCGCACCTTTCTGCTCCGCCTCGGATTGATCGGGGACGAATACAAAAATGTGCGGAAGCATCTGCTTGCCAATCTGGACGGCGATAAAGCATGGCGGTATGACAAAAGCACCTATGCCTGTCTGCAGAATCCAAGACGGACAGACGATGCAAGGTAACAGAATAACAGGAACAGACAGGCCGGGTGGAAACATCCGGCTGTTCTTATGACAAATAAAAAGAAAAAGAAGAAAGAGGTAGAAAACATGAAGAGTAAATATCAATTCAGGCGAATCCTTTCCGGGGTGATGGCGGCAGTCACCATCTTATCCACGGTCATTTCACCGCTGACCGTTTATGCTTCAGAAGAGCCGAAAGCGGCAGAACCGCCAGTGTATGAAGCTGTAAAGGATCTGCTGGATGAAAATGAAGTGGTAAAAGCCACCGATTTTGAACTGGAAGTTGGACAGGAGTTTGATGTTTCCAGTGACCGCACGAATCTGGAAATCGAGGATGAAAGCAAGGTCAAGGTGACATTCCAGAAAGCAGAGAATGACGCCGGGGAGAGCTTCAGTACCAGCCATGCGGACACTTACCATGCCGTTTATTATGTGGAACCAGTCAACCAGAACCATCCGGTTTATCAGATTGGGAGAAACCTGATCGTAAAAGAGCCTGTGGCAGCGTCTCAGAGTGAACCACAGACAGAACAGGCAGTTACAGAAGAGGATACAGGTTCTGATGATGAGGAAGCTGCCTCGCAGGAAGAAACTGAGACAGAGCCTGTAGAGACAGAAATTGTTGAGCCGGAGACAGCTGAATTTGAAACAGAGGAAGCGGAGACAGAAGAACCGGAAGAAACAGAACCCGAATTTCAGGACGGACTTTCCGAATCCGAGTTTGATGCTGCATTAGAGGAATCCGAAACAGAAAATACAACCGATGAAGAATCCGGGCTGACACTCAGCGATGTCCTGGAGCAGGCAGGGGAACAGGATATTGACCTGATGGCAATGGAAGATGGGGAAACCGTTTCATTCACCGCAGTCAATACCAGTACAAGAGTAACACGGGACGTAAATGTGACAAGAGGGACTGCATACTATTATGCAGACTACGGTCTGGGTTCCTACGTAACTTATAAATATACTGTAAAATTTGGAAACGTGTCTGCAACTGCCTACTGTGTGCAGCCGTCCAAGGCAGGACCAGGGGATGGTGTCTATAAGATTACCAAACTGGGTGACAGCAAAGCACTGGCAAAAGTATGCTACTACGGCACAAAAGCATCCGGCGAAAATGGATTTTTCTCAGAGAAACATCCTGATTTTTCCGCTGGAAAACAATTTATCATTGTCCATCTGGCAGCGTCTTATGCCAATAACAGCGGTGACGCTTTTTCCGGTACGAATGCAACTGGACAGGCTCTTGCAAAAGAACTATATGATTACTGTATGAGCCAGCCGGAGATCCCGGAAGTGGACATGAGTTTCTCCAATGCAGATGTTACCGCATATATCAGCGGCAACAGCCAGAGAACCGAAGAGATCACCTTTAAGGCATCTGAACTGCAGACCATCACCATGAAACTGCCGTCCGGTGTCAAACTGCATAACGTGACAACGGGAAAAACAAGCAGTGCAGGTGCATCCGTGGAGATCTGCGGCGGTACCAAATTCTATTTATCGGCACCGCTGACACAGGCTGTGGATGTCAAAGGGGAATGGTCTGTTACCATGAAGGGAAGCATCATCAAAGACTATTCCGCTTACAAGATCACAACCGGAAGCGAGACACAGGACCTTGCCCTGGTATTTGGCGAGGGCGTGACCGATGAGAAGTATGTGGATTTTAAAGTATCATGGGTAAAACAGGCAACTCTGGAGATCGTAAAGAAAGACCGCAAGAGCAACAAAGCCATCGCAGGTGCAGTCTATGGCGTTTACAGTGACAAGGACGGAAAGAACCTGATCACAAAGATGCCGGCCACAGATGCCAACGGAGCTTCCAGCGTTACGATCACAAAAACACAGGATACCGTATACCTGAAAGAAATATCCGTACCAAACGGATACCTGCTGGACACTAAGGCTTACGATGTGAACCTGGTCATCGGCGGCACTATAAAACAGACCGTTACTGATGCTGAACAGATGGCAAGCCTGACTGTTTATAAATTAGGAGAAGTCCTGACCGGGGCAAACGTGACAGACAATGGTGTTTCCTTTGTCTATACCGAGCAGAAACAGAAGGGTGCGGTTTACAATGTTTATGCCGCAGCGGATATTGTATCCGCAGACGGAACCGTCATCTACAAAAAAGACGCACTGGTCAAAGCCGGACTTACTACCGGGGATGACGGAAGTGCCACACTGGATAATCTATATCTGGGTAAATATGTAGTAAAAGAAATGCAGGCACCACAAAATCTGGTATGCACTGGTGAAAGCCAGGAGATCACCCTTTCCTATGCCGGAGGTAATGTAGGAAAGGTGATGGGAAGCGTAACATTCAAAAATGCCCGCCAGAAAGCAAGCGTGAGTGTATATAAACAGGATAAGGAAACCAGGAAATACCTTCCGGGCGGCACTTATGGCCTGTATGCCGGAAACGACATCAAAGCAGCGGACGGAACCGTTGTGGTCAAAAAAGATACCCTCATTGAGAAGGCAGTGACCGGAACAGACGGAAAAGCCGTATATCAGGCAGACCTGCCGATCGCTAACAGCTACTATGTGAAAGAGGTTTCTGCACCGGCCGGATATACCAGAAACAGTGAGGATGTGTACTCTTTTACGTTCCAGTACACCACAGACAAAGAGGCAACCGTTTCTTTCAGCCACACGTTCCAGAACGAGCGTGTCAATGCGAAGATCAAACTGGTAAAAGAGGATTCCGAAACCGGAAAGACCGCACAGGGAGATGCAACCCTTGAGGGTGCGGTTTACGGACTGTATGCCCGTGAGGATATCGTTCATCCGGATGGACAGACAGGTGTCCTTTACCCGGCAGGAATGCAGATTGCAACCCTGACTACGGATGCCGAGGGAAATGCAGAAATCGCAGACCTCTATCTCGGAAAGTATTACGTGAAAGAATTGACGCCGCCTGTTGGATATCTGGCAGACCCGGAAGAACATGATCTGGAGTGTAATGACGAGGGAGATCTGGTTCAGACGGTAGAACGTACCGCAACTTCTCTGGAAGATGTGATCAAACAGCCGTTCCAGGTCATTAAAGTAGCCAACAATGGTAAGACCGATGCCGATCTGTTAAAAGGTGTGGGATTCAGTGCATATCTGGAGAGCAACCTGAAGAAAAATAAGGACGGTTCCTATGACTTTGCATCTGCAACTCCGGTTGTACTGACCGCAGACGGACAGACAGAAATGTTCACGGATGAGCGTGGATATGCATGCTCCATTCCGCTTGCATACGGAACCTACATTGTAAGGGAGACCACCACACCGCACAACTTCAAACCAGTCGATGACTTTAAGGTTGTGATCTCGGAAAACAATCCGGATCAGCCGCAGGTATGGCGTGTGCTTCTGGACGAAGAGTTTGAAGCAAAATTAAAGATCGTCAAAAAAGATGGCGAGACAAAGAAATCTGTCCTGGTTCCGAATACCGAGTTTAAAGTATACGATCTGGATAACAAGAAATATGTGGAACAGGTGACCACCTACCCATCTACTACGGTACATAAATCTTATTTTACGGATGAGAATGGATACCTGATCCTGCCACAGAATCTGGCTTGTGGAAATTACCGCATCGAAGAAGTGACTGCACCGGATGGATACACCCACAGTGTCAATACCGTGGAAATCAAGGTAGACAGCGATACCGCATACCAGGAAGATCCGGTCAGCGGTGACCTGATCATCGAGGTGGAATTCGAGAACCACCCGGCAAAAGGCAGACTGACCATCCACAAGGAAGGAGAAGTAGTCAAAGGTTTTGACAAGGATTTCACCTATGAGGAAGCCAGCCTTGCAGGAGCCGTGTTTGAGGTTTATGCCGCAGAAGATATCTATACCGCAGACCATCAGAAAGATGAGAACGGCAACCGTTATCTGGAATATGCCAAAGACACACTGGTGGCAACGGTGACAACTGATGAAACCGGAAGTGCCGTAATCGAGAATCTTCCGCTCGGAACATACCGGGTAGAAGAGAAAAAAGCACCGGAAGGCTACACCTGGAATGCCAAAGGGGAAGAGGTAACCTTTACCTATGCCGGACAGGATACCCCGGTCGTAGACGAAGAAGTGACATTTAAAAATGAACGCCAGAAAGTAAGCATCACCGTGGAAAAACAGGACGCAGAAACCGGAAGCGTGGTAGCCGGAGCTGTATTTGGACTTTACAATAAGAAGGAAATCAAATCAGGCAACAAGGTCATCGTGAAAGCAGATACCTTATTACAGGAGATCACAAGCGATGAAAAAGGACAGGCACACTTTACCCTGGACCTGCCGCTTGGAACTTATTATGTAAAAGAGATTTCCGCACCGGACGGTTTTGTATCCTCTGATGAGGTACTGGAATTTGATGCCACCTATCAGGGGCAGGACATTCCGACCATCAAGCTGAAATCTGTGAAGAAGAACCAGCCGACCACCATCGAGATGACCAAATCCGATCTGACCACAGGCGTAGAGCTGAACGGGGCATCCCTTTCTGTTCTGGACAAGGATGGAAATGTGATCGACAGCTGGACTTCCGTAAAGGATGAGCCTCATGTGATCAAATATCTGACTGTTGGAAAAACTTATATCCTCCGTGAATCCCTTGCACCGCTTGGTTATTTAAAGACCACAGATGTGGAATTCACCGTTCAGGATACCGCAGAAGTACAGAAAGTGGAAATGAAAGACGATGTGCCGAAAGCACTGCTGATCGTAAACAAGAAGGGTGAATTCCTTGATAAGATCACCCTGCTGGACAATGTCAAAGGCGTTGTAGAGCATCTGTTTGAGTACATCACAGGAAGCCTGTCAGACGTTACCTTTGAGATTTACGCTGCAGAGGATATCAAAGCAGCCGATGGCGTAAGCCCGGATTACTATTCCAAAGATGAGCTGGTAGCAACTGTGACAACGGACGCAAACGGCATTGCAGAAGTATCTGATCTTCCGGTTGGAAAATACTATGTCAAAGAGGTCGGCACAGCATATGGTTACGTCCTGGATGATGAACCACGATATGTAGATCTTTCCTACCGTGACCAGGATACCCCTGTTGTCGTATACGATGAGGACTGGCAGAACAACCGCCAGAAGGTAAAAGTGAACGTCCTGAAGAAAGAAAAGGATACCGACCGTGTATTAAAAGGCGGCATCTTTGGTTTGTACACCAGAAACGATATCCTGTCCGCATCTGGAAAGGTGCTGATGGAGGCCGATACCCTGATCGAATTAAAAACAACGGATGCAGATGGAAAGATTTCCTTTATTGCAGACCTGCCGATTGACGGAACCTATTATGTGAAGGAGCTGTATGCACCGGATGGATTTGTCACCACCGGAGAAGAACAGGAATTTGTTTTTGAGTACCAGGGAGACAAAGAAGCAGAAGTGTCCTATGAGTTCGTATTTGAAGATGAGCCGACAACCGTGGAACTTTCCAAAACCGATCTGACCACAGGCGAGGAACTGCCGGGAGCCAGATTACAGCTGACGGATGAAAACGGGGCTGTTGTTGAGGAATGGACATCCACCAAGGAGCCGCACATCATCAAAGAACTGGTTGTAGGAAAATCGTACACCCTGACAGAAACCAAGCCGGCCGATGGATATGCCACTGCGGAAAGCATCACATTCACCGTGGAGAATACTGTAGAGATCCAGAAACAGATAATGGAAGATGACGTGACCAAAGTGGAGATTAGCAAAACGGATATTACCGGAGATACTGAGATCGAAGGAGCTAAACTGACCATCACAGATGAAAATGGCAACATCGTAGAAACCTGGACTTCCGGTAAAGGGCCGCATTATATCGAAAAACTTCCGATCGGTGAATACACCCTGAAAGAAGAGCAGGCTCCAAACGGTTATGTTGTTGCAGAAGAGATCACCTTCGAGGTGGCAGATACCGCAGAGATCCAGAAGGTAGCCATGAAAGATGATACCGCAAAGGGACGTCTGATCGTTGAGAAAACAGATAAGGATACCGGAGCTGCACTGAAAGATGCGGAATTTGAACTGAGGGATGCGGATGGCAAAGTGGTAGAAACCCTAACCACTGATGAAAACGGCCATGCAACCAGCGGACTGCTTGCAATCGGAACTTATAAGGACGGCAAATTTGATAAGGCAGCCACCTATTATCTGGTTGAGACCAAAGCACCGGAGGGCTATCAGCTGGATGGGACCAAACATGAGGTGACATTTACCTATGTAGATGACAAAACTCCAGTGATCGAAGTCATCCAGAAAGTGACGAACGAGAAGCTGCCGGAGGATACCCCGTCTGTAAGCAACCCGAAAACAGGTGATGACACCAACCTCTGGATTCCGGCCCTGTGCCTGATTCTTTCCGCAGGCGGTCTGATTGGTATGAGTGTGGCATCCAGAAGAAAGAAGAAAAAAGGGGGCAGATAGGCTGAAACAATTATATTTTGCGTATGGAAGCAACATGGATCTGGACCAGATGGCATATCGGTGCCCAAAGGCGGAGGTGGTAGAAACCGTCCGCCTGGAGGGGTATCGGCTGACCTTTGCAGCCGCAGGAAGCGGTCTTGCCACCATCTTCCCGGAAGAGGGAAGCCATGTGGACGGCGTCCTCTGGTCACTGACCGGGGACTGCGAAAAGAGCCTGGATCTTTATGAAGGCTATCCTGATTTTTACGACAAACAGGAAATCACCGTCAAGAATAAAGGCGGAAGAGAGATCAAAGCCATTGTCTATATCATGACAAAAGATTACATGCAGAACTTTAATCCGCCCGGACGGTCGTACCTGACCGGAATCTTAAAGGGCTGCAGGCAGAATCAGATTCCAACAGAACCAATCCTGAAAGCAGCAAGGAAACCGCCTGTGCCGGGACAGACACAGAAGAGTCAGCCAAAGAAGAGAAAAGCCGGACAGGAACGATGAAAATCGTGAAAAAACTTTTTCAAGCGGTATGTCTTGCTGCTCTTTTCTTAAGTGCCGGATTTCTGATTTACCACATGGTATATCTTCCAATGGAAAACAAAAAGCTGGTGGCAGAGCTGAAAGGGAATTTCCCGGAGCCGGAAGCTCCGGGAGCCTCAGGCTCTGAAAAGAAAGACCAACCAGCTGGAAGAAAATGCCCGGTGGCTGCGGTAGACCTTGTTACTCTTCGGAAACAATACCTGGATGTGCAGGGATGGCTGACGATACCAGATACCGGAATCGATTATCCGGTGCTTCAGTCCGAACAGGAGAATGGGGAGTTTTACCTGAAACGGAATTACAAAAAGGAATATGACATCAACGGAAGCCTGTTTTTACAGGCAGACTGCAAAGTGTCTGAAAGTCGGAACCTTATCATTTACGGTCACAACATGAACAGTGGGGCAATGTTCGGAAATCTGGACTTCTATGCAGATGAAACATATTATCAGGAGCATCCCTTTGCTTATCTTCAGACAGAGGATAGCATTCAGGAATACCGAATTGTCACGGTGCTGAAAGCAGACAGGAATTTGTTCCCATTCCAGCAGAAACTCGCAGATGCGGAGGCAGTGCAGGAATATTTAAAAGCAGCTAAGCAGAGGGAAGTGTTCGAAACCGGGGATGATTACCTGAAGTGTATATACGATAAGGTTTTGACGCTCGTCACGTGTTCATATGAATGGAGCGGTGCCAGGAACATCGTCCTGGCGGTGCCGGTTTCCGGGGCAGTGTGGAGTCAGAAGTGTTCGTAAGTACCAGAAAAGTGCAGAAAATGAGACAAATAATGACCGCACGGGCAGGGATGTGTTCAAAACAGGGGGATTATGTAAGGGTGTGCATTGGTAGTATTTAGGTTGAAAAAAGTGTCTGAAAGTACCAGAAAAGTGCAGAATGTGAGACAACTTATAACCCAGATCCGGCAGAAAGTGTTCCAGAAAGGAGCGTTTCCTGCCGTTATTATTTACTTGGAAAGGATGGTAACGATTATGAAACGATTTTATACAGCAGAATCCGTAACAGAAGGACATCCGGATAAGCTCTGCGACCTGATCGCAGACAGCATTCTGGACGCGTGTCTGAAAGAGGACGAAAATTCCAGAGTGGCCTGCGAGGTGCTGGCGACCAAAAGGAACATCATTGTGGCAGGAGAGATCACCAGCCGATTTGAGCCACAGGTGTTTGAAATCATCAAAAAGGTGCTGGAGAGTGCAGGCTATGAAGCAGAGGAAATCCACATGGATGCCCTCATCCACAAACAGAGTCCGGATATCGCCGGGGCAGTGGAGAGATCCAGAGAACGAAGGGCAGGGACTGTTTCTGTTCAGAGCGGACTTGCCAGCGGTGCCGGGGATCAGGGCATCATGATTGGTTACGCCTGCGATGAGACACCGCAGCTTATGCCGATGCCAGTGGTTCTGGCGAACCGCATTGTAAGGGAACTGTCTGCAAGCCGTAGAAGCGGATATATCACGGGAATCTTGCCAGATGGAAAGGCGCAGGTGACCGTGGAGTATGAAGATGACAGACCTGCCCGGCTGGATACCGTCATTGTGTCCTGCCAGCATGAAAAGGAAAAATCTCTTCGGAAGCTGGAGCATGAGATCCGGGAGAAAGTGTTACGCCCGGCACTCCGTATGCTGCCACCGGATGAGGATACCAAGATCCTGATTAACCCATCGGGCAGATTTGTGTGCGGAGGTCTGGATGCAGACACCGGACTGACCGGAAGGAAACTAATGGTGGATACCTACGGCAGCCTGGTACCGCATGGCGGCGGTGCATTCTCCGGGAAGGATTGTTCCAAAGTTGACCGTTCCGGGGCATACATGGCCCGTTACATCGCCAAAAACATGGTAGCTGCCGGACTTGCCAGCCGATGCCAGGTGTCCCTTGCCTATGCCATTGGGGTTGCCCAGCCAGTCATGGTGCAGGTGGATACCTTTGGAACGGGAAAGATCTGTGCGGATGACTGCCTCGCCGCAGCGATCCCTCTGGTGTTCGGGCTTACCCCAAGCCAGATCTGTGACACCCTGCACCTGAAGCGGCCAATCTACCGACAGAGTGCGGTGTTCGGGCATTTTGGAAGAAAGAAATTCCCGTGGGAGAAAACGGATAAGGCAGAGCAGCTCCGGGATACCGTGATGTAATGCCGTGGATTCCGGAAGAAGAAATCAAACGTGCAAGGGAGATTACCGCCATTGAATACCTGAAGAAATATCAGCCAAACCGTCTGAAAAAATCTTCAGCCAGAAATGAATGGGAGCTGACAGACCACGACAGCTTTAAGATCAACGAGCAGACCAGCCAGTGGCACTGGAAATCCAGAGATATCGGGGGCACCAGTGCTTTAAATTTCTTGATTCATGTAGACGGGTGTTCTTTTCTGGAGGCAGTGCAAATGCTGAAAGATGAGTATCCCACCTATATCCCTCCTCCAGTGGAAGCAAAGCCAAAGAAGCCATTTGTCCTGCCTACGGCCAGCCCAGACTGCCGCAGGGTGTTCCGCTATCTGAAAGAGCGGGGCATCAGTGGCGAGGTCTTACAGCGGTGTGTTCATTTGGGAATCTTATATGAGAGTCTGCCCTACCACAATGCCGTGTTCATAGGCCGGGATGAAAACCAGGTGGCAAGATATGCTTTCCTGCGTGGGATTTACGATGCCAGCGGAAAGTCTTTTAAGATGGAACAGGCCGGAAGTGAAAAGGCATACGCTTTTTGTGTTCCGGCGAAATCGGGATGCAGACGGGTTGCTGTTTATGAAGCCTGTGTGGATGTGCTTGCCCACATGACATTGGAACAGAGACAGGGAAGCCGGGATAAGTACCGTCTGGAGCTTGGCGGGATCAGCGCACCAAAAGAAGGGCAGAGCCAGTGGAGCATGAAAAAGCCGCAGGCATTGGAACATTTTCTGTCCCAGCACCCGGAGATCACCGAGATCGAAGTGTGTACCGACAATGACTTTGCCGGACGGTGGGCGTGTGAACATATCCGAAAAGCCTACGAGGGAAGCTATCGGATCATCGAGAACCTGCCGGAAATCGAAGGGGCAGACTGGGCAGACATGGCAAAAATGGCTGCCCGTACACCGGAGAAACGGCAGAATAGGGAAGCGAGGTGATGCTTTGAAAGATAAAATAGAAGTGGAAATGCTGTCACCTCTGATGGCAGAGTTTATTCCGGACTATTCAGATATTGTGGATCTGGATGATGCGGAGCCATTGGAAGGACCTGATCTGGTGCAGTATCAGACATCCATCGCAGAAAAGGTTGACGAGATCAATCGGCTCGGTATGCCTGACAACCAGCCATGCAACCTGATCGATTATTTTGACCGAAACAAGGACATTAAGGAAAAAGTGGAACGCATTACAATGGCGGTAAAAGAACAGGATGGTGTTCTATATGGCTGTGCAAACCTGACACTCCGGGAGAGTCTGACACCAGAGGAATACCGTGTGGTGGGGCAGTATCTGAGAGGCCAGTACAGCGATGGCTGGGGAGAAAGTCTGGAACAACGGGAGATCAAGGTAGACGGCGGTGAATTATACTTACATTTCTATGTCGGTGCCGGCTCGGATTTCCAGATACAGGTGAAAGCACCAGAAAACGAGATGCAGGAAAAGCAGCCGAAACCAAATCCGTCCCGTCCGAATCTGAAGCTCTTAGGGCATGACGGAAATATTTTCTCAATCCTTGGGGATGCCTCAAGATTGCTCAGATGTGCCGGGATGTCCGAACAGGCCAACGAGATGGCAGACCGTGTCCACAAGAGTGGCAATTATTATGAAGCACTGGGAATCATCAGCGAATATGTGGAAACCGAACTGTCGGATCACCGTGAACAGCGCAGAACACCGAGAAAAGAAACACTGAAAAAAGAGGATACCTGCCGATGAGCAGTTCCATAAAGAAAAGCACTTTCAGAGAAATCTGGAAAATAAGCGACCGAAAGGATGATGCCTATGGGAAATACCCTGAAACTTGAAGATCTTTTAAAACCGGACTGTGTGCAGGATGAGTCTGCCGGAGGGGAGAACTGGCGTATCCTGCATGGAGATACCTTAAAACTGGTCAAAGGATTCCAGCCGGGGATCTTTGATGCAGTTATAACCGATCCGCCCTATGCGTCCGGGGGAACCAAGCAGAACGAACGCAACCGAACTACCAACCAGAAGTACAGCAGCATGAAAGCAGAAAATGCCCTGCCGGATTTTGATGGGGATAATAAAGACCAGCGTTCCTGGACCCACTGGATGGCAGAATGGCTGTACGATGTGCGGAAAGCCTGCAAGAGAGGGGCTCCGATCTGCCTCTTTATTGACTGGAGACAGTACCCGTCCATCACCGATGCCCTCCAGTGGGCAGGGTGGATCTGGAGAGGGACTGCCGTCTGGGACAAGGGGAACTCCCGTCCGCAGAAAGGCAGATTCCGCCAGCAGGCAGAATATATTGTATGGGGAAGCAACGGACCGATGCCGATCAACCGCCCGGTGTCCTGCCTTCCGGGTGTGTTCCGTTATGGGAATCCCCAGAACCGCATCCATGTGACAGAAAAGCCGCTCCAGCTGATGAAGGATGTCATCCAGATCTGTGAGCCGGGCGGCCTGATCTTAGACCCGTTTGCCGGAGCTGGTACTACCATCCTTGCGGCGGCAGAGTCGGGGTTTCAGGCAGTCGGCATTGAAGTGACCGATGCGTATTATAAGCTGGGAAGCGACCGTGTCCGCATTGCACTGGAAGCTGGGGAAGAAGCGGAAAACAAAGAACCACAGTAGCCGGATGTCTGGCAGACATCTGAAAAAGAGAAGAAAAGAATCCAGATGTCCACAAGACATCCACAGAGCGGAATGCTTTGTGGGTGTTTCTTTTTGGAAAAACGCCGGGCAGAGGAAACCTGTCCGGCCAGGAAAGGAGATGGTCGTATTGGAACAGGCACTTGCTTATGTCTGCTGTTCTGCAGAAGAAGGAAAGACCAAAGTACAGCGGTACTGCCGGAAGATCTACGAACTGGGATATGTGCCGATCTGCCCGCAGTACAGCTTTTCCCCATTCCTTGATGACGGGGATGCAGAGGATATGCAGGCCATGCGGAGAATGTCCCACCAGATATTAAGGCGGTGCAGGATGGTGGTTGTCTGCGGAAAAGAGACCACCGGGACGATGAACACGGAGATCAGCATGGCTGACAGACTCCATATCATCTGTACCACACTGGATGGGTTGAGCAAAATCAAGGAAAATGAATGATTCAGAAAAACAACTGGTTCAGAGGGGACGAAACCGGATGCGACTGGTTTTGCAAGCATAGCGTTTGGATATCCAAACGCACTTTGGGGAGAACCCCAATCCCCCATACCGAGCCGTAAACAGACGAAAGGAGAACGAAAAAATGTTGGGATTTATACTTGGCACAATGACCGGAGGAGTAATGGGAATTTTTGCAATGTGTCTTTTCATAGCTGGGAAGCGTGAGGATGAGGCACTGGAGCGGTGCCGGATGAAACGGAAGGAGATCATCGACCACGGCGTGTGCATCTGTTTTGTAAACAGCCAGGGAGAGGAACTATTCCGTCTGGCAGACGGAGAAAGCCTTGTGCAGAATGCCCCAAATGGAGAGCGGAATGTATCCACCTGCCATTATCTGGATGCCGATTCTGCCATGATCGATGGGAAGAAATGGAACCTTCTGGAATTTGCAAAAGAGATGGAAAAGAGAGGGATCATGTTCGCCCCGATGGTGCTGTGCCAGGTATCGGAAAGGGGGTGAGGCCCATATGAAGAAAAAAATCATTGCTGCAGCGGTAGCCATCGGCGTCCTGGCAGGTTTCCTGATCTGGAAAAATCGTGAAATGTAATGGAGCAACAACCAATAACCCGTTGGAAAGCAGGTGAAGAGATGAGAAAAAGAAACCATGTGATACCAGTCCGCCTCAATGCGAAGGAGCTGCGTTTTCTGGAAGAGCAGGTAGAGAAAAGCGGCCTGTCCCGTGAGGAATATATCCGTTCCCTTGTCATGGGCGGCGAAGTCCGGGCAAGACCCTGTGAGCATCATACGGAGCTTTTGCGGAAAATATCCGGTCTGTGCAACAATGCCAACCAGCTTGCCCATGTAGCTAACGGCTGTGGGATGGCCGGGGAAGAGAGCATCCGGGAAATGCTCCGCATGACAAAAGAAACATGGAGGCTGGTCAAAGAGGAATGGTAGCCGATGGCATACACCAGTATCATCCCGGTCAGCCGTCTGGACAATTCCATCACGTACATCCGAAACAAGGATAAGACCACAAAAAAAGGGCAAAGTGCCGGCTCTCTGGAAGAAGCCATTGATTACGCCATGAACCGGGACAAGACGGAGCGTTCCATTTTTGAGGATGCCATCGGCTGTGTCTGTGAGACTGCCTATCAAGATATGGTAGCTACAAAGAAACGATACCACAAGATGGACGGGGTGCAGGGCTTCCATCTGGTGCAGAGCTTTGCCAAAGGGGAAGTCACCCCAGAGCTGGCCCACCGGATCGGCATGGAGCTGGCAAAAAGGCTCCTGCAGGGAAAATACGAAGCAGTGATCACTACCCATCTGAACACGGAGCATTACCATAACCACATTGTGTTTAATTCCGTGAGCATGGAAGATGGGAAAAAATATCACAGCAACAGCAGGAGTTACTACGAAGATGTGCGGAAAGCTTCGGATGCCTTATGCCTGAAATACGGCTTATCCGTCATCGAGCCGAAAAACGGCAAGGGGAAATCCTACGCCCAGTGGATGGCAGAACAGGACGGAAAGCCGACCTGGAGAACCTCGATCCGTCTGGATATCCGGGATGCAGTGGTAGAGAGCTTCACATGGAAACAGTTCCTGGATCAGATGAAGCAGAGGGGATACCAGTGGAAGCTGAACCGGAAGTACATTGCATTAAAAGCACCGGGAATGGAACGGTATATCCGTCTGCGGAGCCTTGGGAAGAATTATTCGGAAGAGGGCATCCGACAGTGGATCTTGCAGCCAAAGAGCAGGACACCTGCTGGAAAAGAAGGAGCTTCCCGACCCCCGAAAAAGAAGTTAAAAGGGATACAGGCCCTGTACTATTCCTATCTGTACCAGATGGGTGTTCTGAAGCAGAAACCCAAAAGGATCTCCCCGGTGCTCCGGGCAGATATCCGGAAACTGGATGCCAGGATCGAGCAGATGGAATTTCTCCAGAAGCATCAGATCACCACCCGTGAAGAGCTGCTTGTCTACCGAATTCCATTGGAAGAACAGGTGCAGGCACTCACCAAAGAACGGAAGCGGCTCTACCGGAGCGAACCGGACAGTGCCAGGATCGGTCAGATCACCGAAGAACTAAAGCCGCTTCGGAAGGATATCCGCCTTTGTATCCGGATCGAACAGCAGTCCAGAGAGATGGAAGAAAAGATGCGTCTGGCAGAGCAGATCCAGAGGCAGGCAGAACAGGAAGAGCAGACGGAGAAAAACAGACAACCGAGAACAGAAAGCAGGTGAATGATATGAATTATGGAGGCGATGCGGCGGACCAGATCGTCCGGTATTCGCTGGACGGCGTGGACCACGGGCTCAGGCTTTCGGGTACGCTGGCAAAGCATCTGGCGGTATTTGTTGCCGCCGTATTAAAAGACCAGAAGAAAACGAGGGGCAGAACCCGGATGGTGCGGATGTTAAAGGAGAACAAGCCATTGAAGTTCTTTACCGTGCCGTCCGACCGCCTGAGAGAATTCTGCAGTGAGGGCAGGAAACGGGGACTGCTCTATGTGATCATCCGGGATAAAAAGAACCCGGAGATGAGCGAGGTCATGGTCTTTGCGGATGACGCAGCCAAAGTCAACCGTGTCATGGATAAGATGAACCTTGATTTTGTAAGAAGCGAAGTCGGGGAAGCTGTCCATGAGGTAACTGCCGGAATGGAAGCACCGGAAACCGAAGCAGTACAGGAAACCGTACAGATGCCGGAGGGCGAGGTGCAGTTCGAGATCAGCGATCTGGACGAAGCATTCCAGGTCGGTGATATGGATTTTTCGGAAGGGGAAAAGAATCAGAACCACCCCGAAAAGGAGTTTTCTGAACTGGAAAATTTTATCCCGGTGCAGGAAGAGGGGGAAGAGAATCTGTCCGGCTCTTCCTTGCACAGCAGAAATATTTCTACCGGGCAGGAAAACGGGACTGATGGAGCAAAGCCAAGGGAACAGGAGCGTCCCAGTGTCCGCCGGGAGCTGGAGAGCATCAAACGGGAGAAAGCAGAGGAATCCCAGAAGCGGAGCCGGGAAAAGAACCGTGGACCAAAGAAAACGCAGAAGAAAGCGAGAAATAAACGAAAGGTGAAAGCGAGGTAGAAGATGGACCTGACAAAATTTTTAGGGCAGGACACACAGGAACCGTCCGCCCAGCGGCTATCGAAAGAGGAATATGCCGCACAGAAAAAGCAGGAGAGGGAAGAAATCTGGGGCATGATCGATGGAAAGGCACAGGAGGTCTTCCAGAATGGGGACTCCTTAAAAGGATTCCTTGATTTTATGGGACAGTGTAAGCCACAGAGGACAGACAACCTGTTCCTGCTCTATGCACAGAACCCGGAGATCCGTCAGATTAAGACCTTTGAAAAATGGAAAGAAGAAGGCAAAGTAGTCAAGACCGGAAGCAAGGGATACAATTTCATTGTCGGACAGGAATACGAAAAGGATGGTGTCATCCAGCAGGGATACTCCATCCAGAAAGCCTATGACATCAGCCAGATTCGCACCAAACAGCCGGAAGAGGCGGAGCCAAAACCGATGGACCAGTTGATGGAAGCACTGCTGACCGACAGCGAGGTACGGATTCAGATTGCAGACCACCTGCCGGATAAGGTACAGGCACAGTATATCCCGAACAAGCGGACGATCTATGTCCGAAATGGCATGAGCGAAAATGCAACGTTCCATTCCATCAGCCGGGAGCTGGCCTGTGCATCCCTTGACCATCACGATGGAAGCTACAGCCGGGCAGGGGTATCGGCACAGGCCTATTGTGCGGCGTATGTGACAGCACAGAAATACGGCGTGGATGTCTCCGGTTTTTCCTTTGACAAGGTATGCCAGATGCAGGCATTCGGACAGAAAGATCCGAAAGAACTCCGCTCCTTTATCCAGGATGTAAAGAGTGCAGCCTATTCCATTGGCAAGCAGGTAGACCGCAACCTTGGCAAAAGCGAGCAGGAATTTATGACCGATGAATTTGCCATCCCGGAGGAAAAAACGGAGAAACCTGCCAAGAGTAAAAAGTCCCCGGAACGCTGATAAAAAGGGGCTTTTCCGGCTCTTTTGCAGTAGCTTTCCGGGAGGAAGTGTGGTATGTTGTGGTTGAGAAAAAAGAGGAAAAAAGGAGGCTCGCCTATGACAAGAATGCGATATGTAAAGATGGACCGGATCATGAACCACATGCTGATCCATGCACTCCGGGAAGTGTTCCGGCAGGAAAAAGAACAGGGGCTTCCGGTGGATACCACACGGGATCTGGTTCTGAAGCTGGCAGAGCAGGAAGAGGGAAAGCTCTACCTGACAGAAGCCGAACACAGCAAATCCGTGGAAGCCTTAAACCAGCTCCGGGACACATACCTGAAAAACGGACGCTATTCCGATGGGATCGACAGCGTTCTGTTAAAGATCATGAAATCCAGATACCGCCCATACCGTGGAAGGGGAAGATGAAGAAAGGATGTGGTACAAATATACAGAAATATGACACAAGAAAGAATAGAAGCCATGCGGAGAAGATATCCGCCGGGAACCGAGGTCACGCTTAACAGCATGGAGGGGGAGAGCCACATGCCACCCGGCTTAAAAGGTAAGGTGGATATGGTAGACGATGCAGGGCAGATCCACGTAAACTGGGAGAATGGAAGCAGCCTTGCCCTCGTTCCGGGAGTGGACAGCTTCCACATTACGGACCTGCCAAGAGCAGAGAGGCCCAAACAGCAGCCATCCCGGTAACAAACAGCCGGAAGTCAGACTGGGTGATTTTGCTTGCCGGACTGCCTGTCATCTGGTGGGTAGCAATCCTGCTTGCGGATGCCATCCAGCCGGGCAGGAATCTTTTCGAGCTAATGGAGGTTCTCACAGAAAAGCTGAACCATCCCTTCCAGTTTCATTATACGGAATATACCATCAAGTCGATGCTGGTCTGCACGTTACTTTACGCAGCCGGGATCGGCATTTTTTATTCCAGTCAGAAGAACTACCGCAGAGGGGAAGAACATGGCTCTGCCAGATGGGGCGATGCCCGGCAGATCTGTAAGAAATATAGCCAGAAGCCGTACTCCCAGAACATCCTGCTGACACAGAACTTCCGCATTAGCCTTGACACCCACAAGCACCGCAGATGTCTCAACATTCTCGTAGTGGGAGGCTCCGGTGCAGGAAAATCCAGAGGCTTTGCCCTGCCAAACATCATGCAGTGCTGCTGTTCGATGGTCATCACCGATCCGAAAGCCGAGCTGCTCCGAAAGACAGGCGGTCTGCTGGAAAAGAAAGGATATGAGGTGCGTGTCTTTGACCTCATCAATCCCGACACATCTTTTTGCTACAATCCATTCGAGTATGTCCACGATGACAAAGACGTGCTCCGTCTTATTTCCAATCTGATACAAAACACCACACCCAAAGGTTCCCAGTCCTCCGATCCCTTCTGGGAGAAGAGCGAAACCGCACTGCTTCAGGCACTGATGCTGTATCTGCTCCACGAAGCTCCGCCGGAAGAACAGAACTTCGCCATGATCATGGAGATGTTAGGCTCGGCACAGGTAAAAGAAGAGGACGAGGACTACGAGTCCCCTCTGGACATTTTGTTTGACCGTCTGGAGATGCGGGACCCGGACAGCATTGCCGTCAAGCAGTATCACATTTACAAGCAGGCGGCAGGAAAGACCGCCAAGTCCATCCTGATCAGTGTAGGTGTCCGGCTGGCAGCCTTCAATCTGCCGCAGATCGCCAAGCTGACCAATACTGATGAACTGGATCTTTCCAACATGGGAGAAAGAAAAGTTGCCCTTTTCTGTTGTATCCCGGATGCAGACACCTCTTTGAATTATCTGGTAGGCATGATCTACAGCCAGCTTTTCCAGACGCTTTATTACATGGCAGACCGTGTGCATGGCGGTGCCCTCCCGGTTCCGGTCAACTGCATCATGGATGAGTTTCCAAACGTATCCCTGCCAAATGAGTTTGAGAAGATCCTGGCAACCTGCCGTTCCCGTTCCATTTACTGCAGCATCATCATCCAGAACATGAGCCAGCTAAAGGCTCTGTTCAAGGACTCCTGGGAAAGTCTGGTGGGCAACTGCGATGAGTTTTTGTACCTGGGCGGCAATGAAAAAGAGACACACAAATATGTATCAGAATTACTGGGGAAAGAAACCATAGACACCAACACCTACGGGCAGACCAAAGGAAAATCCGGCAGCTACTCCACCAACTTCCAGCAGAGCGGAAGGGAGCTGTTACAGCCGGATGAAGTCCGTATGCTGGATAACCAGAATGCACTTCTGTTTATCCGTGGGGAGCGGCCCATACTGGATGCCAAGTATGACCTGATGAAGCATCCCAACATCCGGTATACCGAGGACGGAGGTGCCGGCCCGTTCAATTATGCGAAAGCACCGCTGGCGCATGATGATTTTACATTTGACGAAACAAGATATGACGATTACGAACTGCTTCTGGATGAGGACATCATCGGGGAGCTTTTTTGATGGGAGGAATGCCAATGAATTTACTGAAAAATAAGAAACACACAGAAATCAGGAAAGAGACCGCACCGCTGAAGATGAAGAGAGGGCAGAAGAAACTGTTTGCTCTGTATGCAGTTACGGTACTGTCAATCTGCATTGGGGCGACCTGCGTTTATGCCGCAGGCGATCCGCTGACCGTAGTCAATAACCTGTCCACGTTTATCTTTTCCCTGATCCGCGCCATTGGCCTGATCCTGCTGGGATTTGGTATCGTGCAGGTCGGTCTGTCCTTAAAGAGCCACGATCCAAGCCAGAGGGCAAACGGATTTCTGACACTGGCAGGCGGTATCATCATTACCTTTGCAAAAGAGATCCTGGACCTGATCATGGGATAGGAGAAGAGTCCAGAAGGGGAGCCATGCGAAATGCCGGCTCCCTGCTCACTTTTGAGGATGGGAGGTGAAACTGTTTGAGTGATAACTGGATCGTACAGAATCTAAATTCTGCCTTGCAGACCTGGAGCGACAAGCTGGCTGAAATCTGGACACTGCTGACGCAAAGCCCGGAGAATTTCAAGGGCGGGGCAATCTGGAGCGTGATGACGAACATCAACGGTGGACTGAAAGCCATCGGGTACGGCCTGCTGGTTCTGTTCTTTGCGGCAGGGCTGATAAAAACCTGTGGGAGCTTCACGGATATGAAAAAGCCGGAACACGTAGTGAAAGCCTTTATCCGTTTTGCACTGGCACAGGGAGCCGTTATGTCCGGCATGGAGCTTCTGACTGCGATCTTTTCCATTGTGCAGGGCATCGTGACAAACATCATGTCCCACTCCGGGATGGCAGGGGGAACCGTAACGGAACTGCCCTCGGAGATCGTGGACAAGATCGAAGCGGTCGGGATGCTGGAATCCATCCCTTTGTGGATCGTAACCCTGTTAGGCAGTCTGCTAATTACCGTGCTTTCCTTTGTAATGATCCTGACCGTATATGGAAGAATGTTCAAGCTGTACATGTACACGGCCATCGCACCGATTCCATTGGCAACCTTTGCCGGGGAGCCAACCCAGTCTGTAGGAAAGAACTTTATCCGTTCCTACGCCGGGGTATGTCTGGAAGGAGCCATCATCGCACTGGCCTGCATCATCTTTTCGGTGTTTGCATCAAGTCCGCCGGCCATCGGGGACACCAGCCTGTCCGCCGTGACCATTGTCTGGAATTACGTCGGGGAACTGGTATTTAACCTGCTGGTACTGGTCGGGGCAGTCAAGGCATCCGACCGTATCGTAAAAGAAATCATGGGATTATAGGAGGCGAAAAAAATGGAAGAACCAAAGACACTGAGCTACGACTGGCAGTATGGCCGGGAGGAATTATTTCTCAGGGTAGACAGTTACATGAGCGATGACAATCTCTATATCGGGCTTTACCATATGGAAGATGGATACCCGGAAAGCTTTGCAGACCTTACGGTAAACCTGCCTTTTGCTCCGCTGGGCGGTATCAATGAAGCCTATATCGACCACAATTTCAGCAAAGAAAAGCTTCGTTTTATAAAGCAGCATAAGCTGGGAACGATACAGCCGGATACCGCATCCTCCGGTTACTGAATCTTCCAGAGGGTTGCATTCGACCTGAAAAAACTGGCAGAGCTTGATCCGGAAGGAACAAAAAGATTTATGGAAAGAAATGGCATCCGGCAAAGGGATGTACCAAAACAGAAACAAAAGAAAAAACAGAGATTACAAAGAGAAAGGTAGGAAACAACATGGAAGTGAAAATGAATAAAGAAATCCGAGACTATCAGGAGTCAATGTTCTGGGGCTTAAGCTTCCGGCAGTGCTTATTTTCGGTACTGGCGATCCTGGCAGCCCTTGGAATCTATTTTGTCACCCGGAAATATGCCGGGGAACAGGTAACCGGATGGCTGTGCGTGCTTGGAGCGGCTCCCTTTGCAGCCTGCGGCTTTTTCCGTTACCACGGCATGACGGCAGAACAGTTCGCATGGGCAGTCATCAAATCCGAACTGCTGTACCCGAAACGGCTGGTATTCAAATCAGAGAACCTGTACTTTTCCTGCATGGAAGAGAGCCTGCGGCTGGGTGAAAAGATGATGGGAAACGGAGCGGAGTTTCTGGAGAAGAAGCGGACGAAACAGAAGAAACCAAAGAAGCCAGGAGGAAGGGGTGATGCCCTTGATTAAAACCCTGAGTCAGACACTGAAACAGGACAAAGAAAAATTCAAAGTACCGAGGTCTGTCCAGCAGGCGATCCCGATCCGCAAGATCTGGCCGGACGGTATTTTTCAGGTGGAGAGCAAGTATTCCCGGACATTCCGGTTTACGGATATCAACTATTCCATTGCCAGCAAAGCAGATAAGACAGAGATGTTCCTGGACTACTCCGAACTTTTAAATGCACTGGATTCCGGCTGTACGGCGAAGATTACCCTGAACAACCGTAAGATCAACAAGGAAGAGTTTGAGCAGTCCCTGCTGATTCCAATGAAAGGAGATGGACTGGACGAGTACCGGAAAGAGTATAACGATATGCTCCTTTCCAAGATCTCCGGTACCAACAACAGCATTTACCAGGAACGCTATCTGACCGTCAGCGTCCACAAGAAGAACATCGATGAAGCCAGGACATACTTCGCCCGTGTGGGAACGGATATCATCACCCATCTGGCCAAGCTGTCCTCCATCGGGGAAGAGCTGGATGCAGAACAGAGGCTCCAGATTTTCCGGGACTTTTTCAAGGCAGACGTTCCGCAGAGCTTTCCGTTTGACATGAAAGCCTTTGCGAAAAATGGACACAGCTTCAAGGACTGGATCTGCCCGGACACGATGGAGTTCCACAACGACCATTTCAAGCTGGGCGAGCAGTACGGCAGAGTCCTTTTTATGGAAGATTACGCCAGCTATGTGAAAGACGAGATGATCTCCGAACTGTGCAGCCTTGGCAGGAATCTGATGCTGTCTATTGACATCATCCCGGTACCAACAGATGAAGCAGTGCGTGAGATCCAGAACCGACTGCTGGGCGTAGAGACCAACGTAACGAACTGGCAGAGACGCCAGAATGCAAACAATAATTTTTCCGCTGTGGTTCCCTATGATATGGAGCTTCAGAGAAAAGAAACCAAGGAGATGCTGGACGACTTGACTACCAGGGACCAGAGGATGATGTTCGGTATCCTGACAATGGTACATATGGCAGAAAGCAAGAAACAACTGGATTCTGATACGGAAACCCTGTATTCCATTGCAAGAAAACACCTCTGCCAGATGGCAACCCTGAAATGGCAACAGGTCGATGGACTGAATACCGTCCTGCCGTATGGTCTGCGGAAGATCGATGCGGTGCGTACCCTTACCACAGAGTCCACTGCCGTCTTGATTCCGTTCCATACACAGGAGATCATGCAGCCGGGCGGCATTTATTATGGGCAGAATGCAGTCAGCAAAAATATGCTGGTGGCAGACCGAAGAAAGCTGTTAAATGGAAATTCCTTCCGACTGGGAGTCAGCGGTTCTGGAAAAAGTTTCTCGGCAAAAGAAGAGATCGTAGACCTTGCCCTTTCCACGGAAGATGACATCCTCATCCTCGATCCGGAGTCCGAGTTTGCTTCACTGGTGGAAGCCTTAAACGGCGAGGTCATCCGGATTTCGGCAACCTCCGATACCCATCTGAATGCACTGGACATGGACTCCGCCTATGGCAATGACCGTAACCCTCTGATTGAAAAGTCAGAATTTATCCTATCCCTCTTTGAGCAGCTTGTAGGAGCCGGAAACCTTTCAGCAAAGGAGAAATCCATCCTTGACCGCTGTACCGCAGATGTGTACCGGGATTATATGAGGGGTGGATACCAAGGGCAGGTGCCGACCCTAAAGGATCTGTACCGACAGCTCATGCTCCAGCCGGAGGAAGAAGCCAGAGGGCTGGCATTGTCTTCGGAACTGTTTATTAATGGAAGCCTGAACACCTTTGCCCAGGAAACCAATGTCAATACGAAGAGCCGTATCATCGACTATGACATCCGGGAGCTGGGCGAACAGCTGATGCCCCTTGGAATGTTGGTCACACTGGATTCCATTTTTAACCGTGTGATCCAGAACTGGAAGAAGGGGAAAACGACATGGATCTTTGCGGATGAGTTTTATCTGCTGTTCCGCTATGAATACAGTGCAGACTTTTTCTACCGCCTGTACAAGCGTATCCGTAAGTATTCGGGATTTGTGACCGGGCTTACACAGAACGTGGAAGAACTTCTGAAATCCGATACCGCCCGCCTGATGCTGGCAAACAGTGAATTCCTAATCCTTTTGAATCAGGCAACCACCGACCGGGACGAGCTTGCGGCACTTCTGAATATCTCGGATAACCAGTTATCCTACATCACCAATGTGGGTGCCGGACACGGTCTGATCCGCTGCTCCGGGAATCTGGTGCCGTTTGAAAATTCGTTCCCAAGAAATACAAAGCTGTACCGTCTGATGACGACCAAGCCGGGCGAAGCGTAAGAGCAGTACAGATCGGGACTGGAGGTGAGAGATGAAGGATATCAAAACCAAAGAAGTCACAACAAAACCAAAGACTAAAAATCCTGCCTCCAGAATCCCGAAGGAGCTGATGCGGACGGCCATACTGGAGAGCAAGGAAAAGTCCCAGACCATTGCAAATGCCAGGGATAATGACATGGGGGAACAGTCCCCATCCGAGTATGCCAGTGGAAAAGTCGCATCCGCAGAGGAATGGGCTGCCAGAAAGACTGGCAGAACTGTAACCAGAGCCGGAAAGACAGCAGCACAGACTTCCTACGAGAAGATCAAACAGAGAGCCGCTGGCAAAAAAGAAGCGGAGAAAGAAACCGCCAGAGGAACAGGGGACACACAGATCGCCAATCCTGCCAGCCAGGAAGCTCAGGAAGCACAGATCCGGGAAGTACAGATCCAGGAAGCCCAGCGGCAAAAGGTGGTTTCAGATGCCGTAAAAACGAAAGAGCAGAAGATCCGGGCTGCCAGGGAGACACCAAGAATCCAGAACAGACAGGAAATAGCAGAAATGAAGCAGCTCTCCATCCGAGAACAGAGCCAGAAGAAGGAAGCAAAAGATACAGTAAGGCAGACCGCCATCCGACAGAAACAGCCGGAAACCATTCGGATTAAAGAAAAACCAAGGAAACAGCCGGAGCCGAAAACCATACAGAAGCGTATCATCAAGACGGCTCCCCAGTCTGCGAAGATCAGCGTCCAGCCAGAGCAGAAGCTCCGTGCGGCCAGCTCCAACGCCCTGACAGCCCGGATGCAGAAGCAGATGGAACGAAGGGCAGCGAAGCAGGCGGCGAAGAAAGCTGCCATGCAGACGTCCAACAACGTCCGCCGGATGCAGAAAACGGCAAGGGCAGGGCAGAATACCTTCAAGGCAGCCAAAGCCGCCGTGGAAGCGGCAGCGAAAACCGTGCAGTCCATGATGGCTGCACTGGGAGCCGCCGGAGCAGTTATCGTTCTTTTATTGGTTATCATGGTCGGAATCATTGGCGGTGCGGCATTTTCAGGAAGCTCAGAGAGCAACGAAGCATTGAGTCAGGAAGTCCTTTCCTATACAACAGCTATCCAGAAATATGCCAACCAGTACGGAATCCCCGAATACGTTTCCGTGATACAGGCGATCATGATGCAGGAATCCGGCGGCCGGGGAACCGATCCCATGCAGAGCAGTGAGTGCCCATACAACACCAGGTACTCCAACAGTCCCAATGCCATCCAGGACGCAGATTACTCCATACAGGTAGGAATCCATTATTATGCAGACTGCCTGAAGGAAGCCGGATGCACCAGTCCACAGGATATGGATAAGCTGAAACTGTCCCTGCAAGGATATAACTACGGCAACGGATACATAACGTGGGCGATACGGAAGTATGGCGGTTACAGTGCCGAAAATGCCCTGCAGTTTTCCAACGAGCAGGCGGCTTCGCATGGATGGAGTGCCTATGGCGACCCAGAGTATGTCCCACATGTCCTGCGGTATTATTCCAGCGGCGGATTGTTTGCCGGCCTGTTTGGAGGCAACGACCAGATCGTATCGGTGGCACTTACCCAGCTTGGAAATGAGGGAGGCCAGAAGTTCTGGTCGTGGTATGGCTTTGACAGCCATGTGGCATGGTGTGCCTGCTTTGCCAGCTGGTGTGGGGATCAGGCAGGACTCATCGAGAGCGGCAAGATGCCAAAATTCTCCCTGTGCGATGATGGAATCGCATGGTTCCAGAGCAAGGGAAAGTGGAAAAGCCGGGGATATTCCCCAGCACCCGGAACCCTGATCTTTTTTGACTGGAACGGGGACGGAACCTCAGACCATGTGGGAATCGTGGAGAAAACTGAGGGAAGTACCGTATATACGGTAGAGGGAAACTCCAGCGATGCCGTGAACCAGAGAAGTTATGATATCAATAACGGAACAATCATGGGATATGGCATACTTTGAAAATTAATATGTTGACTCTTAGAGAGTAGTCAATAGTTTAGATTACCTTGACTAAAAAACAAATATAAAGTATTATGTAATTAGCTTCAACTAACTAGAAAAGGAGGGCGCACGATGACAAACCAATATATGACGAAGCTGTATCACGATCTGCTCTCCAACTCTCCGCAGACAGTGACAATAGATATTCCGGCTGATATGGGAACAGGTCAGATTTCGCAAGTTGTTACAAAGCAAGGAGCTGTTGTATCAGACTGGAAAATGAACTATTTTTCAGATATGAATGTGCAGGGTGTAAGCTGCGAAGATTATATTCAACTTTTATTCTGCTTCAATGATGGCGTATCGTGGAATATTGCAGATGCACGTCAAAGTGTCAGCATCCAGAAAGGCGAATCATGCATTTATCGGGGACATGGTAAAATGGAATATTTGTGTTATTCTGGGAAGAAAGATTTTCTTTTTAAGAATATAAAAATTCCCATGCCATATTTTCACAAAATTTTGAATGACTACTTTAAAGATAGTGAAATAAACGCTTATGAAAAGAAATTACTGACAGGGATTTCAAAAGTGAGCGTTACCCCGTATATGGAGCACATTTTTGCGGAGGTAAAAGATTTTACGCAATACCGAGGTGGTTTAGGGTATCTATTCTTGGAAAGTAAAGTTTTTGAATTGCTGTCTGTATATTTAAGTGAAGTATTGGAACTCAGTATTCTTTCATCGAACCATATTAGCATTTCCAAAAGTGACAGGGATTCGATTACCGAAGCAAAAAGGATTATTGACAGTCAGCTTGCTTTTGCACCAAGCTGCGAGGAATTGGCGCGGCAGGTCAATATCAGCACTTCAAAATTGACGAAGGGCTTTTCCTCCCTGTTCGGAACATCGGTTCATGCGTATGTCATCGACCAGCGGTTAGAAAAGGCGGCAAGCCTGCTGTTAGAAAGTAATTTGAATGTCAGCCAGGTGGCTATACTGGTGGGATATTCAAAAGCGAGCAATTTCGCAGCGGCGTTCAAAAGGAAATACGGAGTGAATCCGAAAAACTATAAAGCAGAAGCTACGATTGGATAAATGCAAAAATACTGATTTTGGGTAGAATAAAATTGGTTTTGGGTTGGAATCGTGGGCGCAAATTGCTATTATATGTGGTGTGGTTAGAGGAAGCTAACCACACCACATTTTCATTTTCTCAGAGATAAGGAGGATACTGGTATGAGTTCCCAGAAAAAAAGTTCCCGGCTTGAGGGAAAAGATTTAATTACTATCGGCATCTACACCGTCATCTATGTCGTGATTGTTATGCTGGTGGCGATGCTTGGCTTTATCCCCATTTTTATTCCGCTGATGGCGGTGCTTTGCCCTTTGATTGGCGGCATCCCCTATATGCTGTATGTTACAAAGGCTAAAAAATTCGGGATGACTGCAATCATGGGTTTCCTGATTGGCCTAATCATGGTGTTCTTCGGCAACGGCTATCTTACTATGGTAACTGGTCTCGTTGGCGGCCTGTTGGCCGACGTGATCCTGAAAAAGGCGGACTACAAAAGTGCAAAGAGTACAGTTCTTTCCTGCGGCGTGTTCAGCATCTGGGTGTTTGGCAACTTTGCTCCCATTTTCCTGAACCGTGAAAGCTATATGGTAATGTTGACTGAAGGATACGGCGCTGAATATGCAGCTACCCTTAATACATATATGCCTATGTGGATTGCGCCTATTCTGCTGGTTGCCTGCTTTGTGTTTGGCCTTGTCGGAGGTGTGATTGGGAAAGCCATTTGCAAAAAGCACTTCCAGCGTGCCGGTATTGCATAATGGCGCGGGAAATTCTGCTCAGCAAAAAAACAGAACAAGGGTTACGGCTCGATCCGCGTACAAAACTGTTGCTCATCTTCATCATAAGCATTTTTGTCATGGGTGGAACAGGCGGAGAAGCTATGGGGCTGATCCGCCTTGTTCTTTGTACGGTTCCGGCTATATTGCTGCTTACCTCGAAACAATGTGCAAAAGCTGTGGGCTATATTGCTGTGTTTTCTGCTTTTTATGCTGTTCAAATTTATGTTTTGCCGCACCTTACGGGAATATTGAATTTCCTCGTTCTGTTTACAACAGGATTCTTCTGTCGAATCCTTCCCAGTGTTGCGATTGCTGCCTATGCAGTGAAAACAACAACGGTCAGTGAATTGATTTCCGGCATGGAAAGAATCCATATGCCTAAAGAAGTGACGATCCCCTTAACGGTCATGTTCCGCTTCTTTCCAACTGTCTTTCAGGAGTCAGAAGCAATCAGTGACGCTATGAAAATGCGTGGGATTAAACTTGGAGGGAAAAAATCTTCAAAAATATTGGAGTATAAGCTGATCCCGATGATTACCTGCTCCGTGAAAATCGGTGAGGAACTTTCCGCTGCGGCAATTACCCGTGGCCTCGGCGCTCCTGTCAAACGCACAAACATTTGCCAGCTTAAATTCAATTTTGCCGATGTGGTGCTGATCTTGTTTTGTTGCTTTGTAGTGTTTTGGGCGATTGCTTCCCCGATAATTTCCGCAGGAGGGATTTTGCCATGATAGATTTTCAAAATGTTTCTTTTTCTTATGGTGAAGAATCCAGCGGCGGAGGGATTAGAAATGTCAATCTCACCATAAACACAGGGGAATTTGTTTTACTCACGGGAGAATCCGGCTGTGGGAAAACAACGATTACCCGTTTGGTAAACGGGCTGGTGCCTCATTATTACGAGGGAAATTTAGAGGGCGATGTCCTTCTGGACGGAAAAAGCGTATCAGATACGCCGCTTTATGACTTGGCTGCTATGGTGGGATCTGTATTCCAGAATCCCAAAAGTCAGTTTTTCAACGTGGATACGGATAGTGAATTAGCCTTTGCCTGTGAAAATTTAGGCTATCCTCAGGAGGATATCCTGAAAAGGATTGACCGGACAGTTTCCGATTATCATATTGAAGATTTGATGGGGCGAAGCGTGTTTGCTCTGTCCGGGGGCGAAAAGCAAAAAATAGCCTGTGCTTCATCAAGTGTATTGCTGCCGGGAATTATGGTCCTGGACGAACCATCTTCTAATTTGGATATGGCTGCTATTGATGACCTGCGGCAGGTCCTGAGCCTCTGGAAAAAGCAGGGCAAAACAATTCTGATCGCAGAACACCGCCTTTACTACCTTCACGATCTTGCAGATCGTGTGCTGTATGTAAAAGATGGGGAGATTGAACGGGAATACACGCCTGCTGAATTTGACAGCTTATCGGATGGCACTCGAAAAGAAATGGGGCTGCGTCCGTTTTCTCTCTCGAAGTTGAAGCCTGCGAATCAGTATCAGGCGCATACAGCTAAACAGATGGAATTTCAAAATTTCTGCTTTGCGTATAAAAAGCGGGAACCGGAAAGCCTCCATATTCCGAGTGCAGAACTGCCTGTTGGAGAAACGATTGCCATTATCGGTCTGAATGGCGCTGGAAAATCTACTCTGGCCCGCTGTATTTGCGGACTGGAAAAGAAGTGTGGCCTTTTGCAGGTTGACGGGAAAACCCTTGATTGGAAAGCCCGGCTCAAACATTGCTACATGGTAATGCAGGATACCAGCCATCAGCTATTTACCGAAAGCGTGACGGATGAAGTGCTTCTGAGCATTGACAACGAGGATGAAACTGTTGTGGATAAAATCCTTAAACAGTTTGATCTGCTGGAATATAAAGACAGGCACCCGCTTTCTCTTTCCGGCGGGCAAAAACAGCGGGTAGCGATCGCGTCTGCCATTGTGAGTGACCGGGAGATCATTGTGTTTGACGAACCAACCAGCGGGCTTGATCTCAAACATATGCGGGAAGTTGCGCGGAGTTTGAAGTCACTCGCGGATCAGGGCAAAACGCTTCTTGTTATTACGCATGATCCGGAGTTGGTGATGGCGGGATGTTCGTATGTAGTCCATATGGAAAAAGGGCAAATAAAAGAAAGCTATCCATTGGACGAATCCGGCAGTAAAAAGGTTTTGGATTTTTTCCGAATCCGCCAGTGAATTTTAGAAATTATGAATGTCAGGGCCGCCTTGACTGGACAGAAAGATAATGATAAGAGGCCGCTTTACTTTGGCGGCCTCTTGTTTTTGAAGCACAGACAGTACGGCTCAATATAAGGAGGGCTTATGTTCAAAAAAATCTTTGAGTACGCAGGGCCATATAAGAAAAATATGTATGTGGCCACGGTTGTCGTACTGGTCAGCGTTCTTATGGGCGTCCTGCCTTTTGTGCTGGCCTATCAGGTCATTTCGCCATTGGTTATGGGCGATTCTGTTGAAACAGAATTTGTTTTATTGCGTGTTATAGGGGTTTTGATCTGTCTTGTTTTGCAGGCGTTTTTTTATGGATGGGGATTATCAATTTCTCATAAAGCAGCATATAACACATTGTTCCGGCTGCGGGTATCTCTGCAAAAGAAGTTTGAGAAACTTCCCCTTGGCATTGTGGAGGAAAAAGGGACAGGGACAATCAAAAAGCTGTTTGTCGATGATGTGGACAGCTTGGAATTGCTCCTTGCTCATTCAGTCCCGGAGGGTATCGCAAATTTACTGATCCCGCTGGTGATTTATGTTGCTATGTTTTGTGCGGACTGGAAACTGGCTCTTATGTCTTTGGCCTCTATCCCGATCAGCCTGCTCTCCATGGTCATTATGTACTCTGTTGGAATGAAGCGCATGGGTCCCTACTATCAGTCTGCACAGAAAATGAACAACACGATCATTGAGTACATCAATGGTATGGAGGTTGTCAAGGTTTTCAACCGGGAGAGTGAATCTTACGAGAACTTCCGCAAGGATGTAACGAACTATCGGGATTATACCTTGGCATGGTATAAGGCCGCCTGGCCCTGGATGGCGATATACGGAAGTCTGCTGCCCTGCACTGTTATTCTGACTTTGCCTCTTGGGGCATGGTTTGTTCTCTGTGGCATAAGCACTTTACCTGATTTGATTTTAGTCCTCTGCCTTTCCCTCAGCATTGGGATTCCTCTCCTGAAAGCACTGGGCTTTATGGAAACGATTCCAAATCTGAATTATAAGATCACGGCACTTGAACAGATGTTAAATGCGGCACCGCTGCAAGCTGCTGAGGATGATTTCCACGGACAGGATTTTAACATTTCTTACGATCATGTTTCCTTTGCGTATCAGACGACACAGCCTGGCCCAGATGGGAAACCGATAATAGCGGAAAACGAAGTCCTCCACGATATTACCCTTGTGGCAAAAGCAGGACAAAAAACTGCCCTGGTTGGTGAATCCGGTTCTGGTAAGAGCACCCTTGCAAAACTGTTGATCCACTACTATGACCCGCAGAAAGGGAGAGTCCTGAAATCGATATAAGTAAAATAAGCCTTATCCGGTCTGACCCAGAACATAGAAAGAAGCGCCAGGATCACTGCAATTGACAAAACGGTTTCTTTCCTGAAAAAAACATATAATTTTTGTAACATAATTTTCCTTTCCGGTCTGATACGACCGCGTATAAGTATATCACAGAAACATCCAGAAAAAAAGAATATCATTTTGTATTGTAGATTGGAAAATTAATGCCGCAAAATATGGATTAAGGCTTATTACCTTTGAGACGGGGCATTACGATATGTGCGGATATTTTAAGGACAACGAAACAAAAAAAGTATGCATATTTTTCATTCCATGAATGCAGGAACCACCCCATAGATTTCGACATGATGAACTCTAAGGGATTTCTCGTCCGTTCTGCAAAAGGATTGAACGATTGCACTGGAGGATACAACAACTTTACGGACTTGAAGGGATTTTTCCAACTGGTAAAGCAGATTACTTCCAGTGAAAGAGATATAATGGCGAACGATACTCCGTACAAAAACTAACATTTCATTTGTTCATATCGTATCTTTTGTATATGTCAGGCAGTCAAAGGACTGTACTTATACAAAAAGGAGAAAAAAATGAACAGAGGAAATAAGGCAGAATGCCCAGAAAATGAGAAGTGGCAGAAATTTAAGAAAGAATTCTGGGGAGAGAAACTGCTTGCCACTACAGAGTGGGGAATGATTGATTTTGAACCACAGGGAAAAGACGACATGGTCGGAGGAGATACTCTGTCTTATGACGAGTATCTGGATCTACAGATGCAGTCTGGAAAAAAAGTAAGAACATACTTTGAGATATGCTATTACGATGCTGATTTTTTTTCCTTTAAAGGAAGAATTAAGCGTATTAACACGAAGAAACAAAAGCTGATACAGAAGATCTTGCACTCACAGCCTTGGAAGATCTGGAAGAAAAATGGGGCAAAAAATACCCTGCTTCCATTAGATCCTGGAGAAATAACTGGACACAATTATCCACATATTTTAAATATCCATCTGAGATACGTAAATTAATATACACTACAAATTCCATCGAAAATTTTAACCGCCAGCTACGCAAGGTTACGAAATCCAAGACTATTTTTCCGACCGATGATGCACTTTTCAAGATGCTCTATCTGGCAATGATGGATGCTACAAAAAAATGGACCGGAAAGGCTTGGGACTGGGGTCTGACACTGGATCAGTTATGCATCTATTTTGGGGATCGGATCCAGCCAGAGGATATCGATTAAGCACAGATTCAATCGCATATCAAGGGTAAATAAACGCCCGATTTTCTCGGGCGCCCTTGACATGCAATAGAATCCATGCTACTAAATAAACAACAGGCTGAACAGCAAAGTATGCCATTCAGCCCATTACATTATATTTTTGTATTCTATAAACCTATGATTTTATCATCAATCTGAGAGGTTTACACAGAATAATTTACACTACCCAGACCATCTCTGCCAAACCGGGAGACATCTTTCTGATCCAGCCCAACGTCCTTCATGCTATCATGTCGGATGAGCACAGCTCTTTTTTTTATGATACCATTGTTTTTCATCAGAATATGCTGGTGGGAAGTTACGATGACCGTTGTTATACAGATATTCTGCTGCCGATCTTTTCT
This sequence comes from Blautia sp. MSK17_66, assembly GCF_020538025.1. Classification (NCBI taxonomy): domain Bacteria; kingdom Bacillati; phylum Bacillota; class Clostridia; order Lachnospirales; family Lachnospiraceae; genus Blautia; species Blautia sp. MSK17_66. The sequence goes on along the minus strand of NZ_JAJBNQ010000010.1, from coordinate 23,684 downwards.
TCCAGACGAAGAGTTCTGGTCCCTGTATCTCAGGAACCCCCGGGGGATCATGAACTCCATGATTCGGTCCGGACTATTATGCAGTGTGCACACAAAAATCTTGCAACGTCTGATCTGTTACTGAAAAGCGAACTGCTTCGCTTATTTTATCTGCTGGCATCGACACCGGGACTCTGCACCGAACACACGTTTTCGACAGAATCCCGGATGACCGAAACACTTCGGCCTGTTCTCACTTATATACAGAAACATCATTCTGAATCTGTCACCATAGAGCAGCTGGCAAAGATCGCTCATATGAGCAGCAGTTACTTTATGAGCTGTTTCAAACAGAATTTCGGTCTCGGAGCCATTGAATATCTGAATCAGGTACGTATCCGATCAGCATGCGACCTTCTGCGCAATACGGATCGCAGTATCTCCGACATTGCTTTCGATACCGGATTTCATAACCTTTCAAGTTTCAATCGACAGTTTCGCACCAAGGTAGGATGTTCTCCTCAGACTTACCGAAAAGAATCCGTTCTTTCCTGATAGATCCAGTAAGTGATCATCAACATGATCCAGGCGCCGATCCAGGCAGATACTTCTGCCAGAGCAACACCACGAAAAGCCAGATATGGAGTCAGCAGCTTTACCATGACCACTCGAAGAGACACTTCCAGGACTCCTGAAAGCATCGGAACAAACGTATGTCCCATGCCCTGACACCCGTTGCGGAACACAAACAGCCATCCCAGAGGAAACAGACAGATGCCTGTAAGCGCCAGAAAATCTCTTGTGTAAGAAATAATCGACGCATCATTCAACATGAAAGAAGTCAGAAACTCAGGAATACACAGCAACATCAAAGCCAGTGGAATATTTATCAGGATCGTCAGGATAACTCCTTCCCGGATACCGGTACGTATCCGCTCCTTTTTTCCGGCACCATAATTCTGTCCCACAAAAGTAAGAAGTGCCAGGCCCACTGTATTTGCCGGCTGTTCAAAAAGACTGAGGATCTTGGTGCATGCCGCATAGGCAGCCACATAGCTTGTTCCCATATTGTTGACAAATGTCTGCAATACCATTCCACCCACTGCAGTGACAGAATTCATAACGGCAACAGGCAGACCTTTCAATGTCAGTCTTTTGATGATTACACTCTGTGGTTTCCAGTCCGTTTTTTTCGGGATCAGATTTTTTTCCCTTCCTATGTAGTAACAGCAGTAAAGCGCAGACAGAACCTGTGCCAGAACAGTGGCTAACGCTGCGCCAAAAACACCCATATGCAGCGGAAAAACGAATAACAGATCCATCAGAACATTAGCAATGGCGGAAATTATCATTGCAACCAGAGGCATCCGGCTGTTTCCGACGGAACGCAGAAGTGTCATGGCAAAATTATTAAAAATTGTAATGGTGGTTCCCGCAAGAATTGTTCCGAAATATTGCAGTGTTTCCGTCATCAGATCTTCCGGTGTATGGAGAAATGTAAATAATTGCCGCATGAAGGTCAGACTTACCACTGTGATCACAATCCCAATAGCCAGACAGATCCAGACAGACATTGCCAGCTCCTTACGAAGTTTTTCATAATTGCCACTTCCAAAAGACTGAGAAATACAGATTCCCAATCCTCCTGTCAGCCCAATTGCGAAACCAATGATCAGAAAATGTACGGAACCGGTATTTCCGACTGCTGCAAGTGCCGTATCGCCAATTCCTTTTCCCACCACCATAGAGTCTGCAAAGCTGTATAACTGCTGAAACAGATTTCCTGCCAGGATCGGCAGAAAAAACTGTACCAGTAAACGCATGCAGTTTCCCTGCGTCATATCATTTGTCGTGTTCTTACCCATTATGTTACCTCCTGATGTCTAAACGGTACTCTCCAAATACTGTCTGCTTTTAGCCAGTATTTTACTACTGAAATGATACTTTTTCTATGACATTACTATGCTGAAATATTAGCAGAAAGTTTCTTGTTTAAATTTTTTATGATGTTTTCAGAGTTATCTTTTGAATAATATCTCATTTTTGCTGCCGATAAATAGTCCATAATAATACCTCCTCTTCAAAATTAATTCTATCATAAAATGACATATAAATCTAATAAAGATATGCTTAAAAGACAAGAGTTCATAATGATTAGTGAACATCATAATATTTTTAGAGTAGTATCCAAATATCACAAACCGATTTGATGAGGAGAAAATACCAGAGCAAGATCCACCCGTGTATTACAGTATTGTCATTTTGACAATTTTGTATTACTTACGAGTAGCAGACCTTGATTGGGATTACGTCCCCATACCCACGTGAAAATATAATTGCTGGCAATTATATTTTAGCAGATATGCAGGCATATCTGGATAAGCGTCACAGACAACAAAATAAGGAAATTTTGATAAGGCATTCACCTGGAATAGGTGAGTGTTTTTTGTTTTTAAGTATTCAATTAACCGAAAAAATAAAAAAATTTTCCTCAGGGGGCTGTAAAAATGCCTCTCAGCGTTTCGTATTAATGAAAGGGTATTTTTTGCAGGAAAAATAAAAAATTTTCATCAAGAGCCTGTATTTATGCCCTTCATCTTTTGAATATGTGTAAGGACATTTTTTGAGCCGGCATAAAAATGATTTTTACAACAGTTAGAAACAGAAACGAGGCGAGAAAAGAATGAAATATGAATACATGAAGGAGTCAGAGCAGATGCTTCAGTACTTCCAGTTTCCGAAGTTTTTGCTAAAACTGCGAATTTCTCAAACTGCAAAATTCCTTTATATGATTTTGTATGACCGGGCACGGATATCGAGAATGAATAGTTGGATAGACAAGTATGGAAATGCTTATCTGATTTTTCCGATAGAGGAATTGTCTGCTCAAATCGGCAAATGTAAATCTTCTGTAAAAACAGCATTGAAGGAATTAGATGATGTGGGACTATTGGTTCTCAGATCTGGTGGTTTTTCAAAACCCAATCATTTATATGTAAAAATTCCATCTGATGAGATAGGTTTACAGCCGGTTGACGATAAGGCGGTTGAAAAGATGGTTGCAACAGAGTCGGAAAAGCAACCTTCATCTGGTCGTAAAAATGGCTGTGCAGGAGTCGGAAATGTGGCACCTAGTAAAGTAACTGAGAAATATAAAAGAAATAAATATCATGAAGTAAATTATTACTATGGAGAAGGAGAGAGTTTGTGATGAGAGAAGAAGATACCGTATGTGTAGGCAGTGATGGTTTGCAATACTGCAAAGTCTGTGGGGAAGCGAAAGAAGCTTTTTTCCCCGAGGGTGGCTTTATGGGGATGAAGAAACATTCCAGGCAATGTGCCTGTGACAGAAAAGCATATGAAGAAGAACAAAAATATTTTAAAGACAAAGAACACCGAGAATTAGTCAGTAGAAATACGAGCATCTGTTTTGACGAGAGCAGAATGGAAGAGTGGACATTTGAAAATGCGGATATGTCAGATGCTGTAATGCATAAGGCTAAAAGCTATGTTGATAACTGGGATGAAATGAAAAGAAACCATATAGGCTGTTTGTTCTGGGGACCGGTTGGTACCGGGAAAAGTTATATTGCCGGGTGTATTGCCAATGAACTTCTAAAGCAGGAAGTGACAGTAAAGATGACAAATTTCAATACCATTATCGATGATATATTTCCACTGGCAGACAAAACGGAATATATCAATGCATTGGCTTCATATCAGCTTTTGATTATTGATGATCTTGGTGTGGAACGAAATTCAGAATATGCGTTAGAAATTATTTTTAGCGTCATAGACCGCAGGATCCGTTCAGGACGACCTTTGATCATCACAACGAATCTTCCACTGAAAGAAATAAAAAGCGAGACCATGTTGGATAAAAGGCGTATCTATGACCGTATTTTAGAAATGTGTACGCCTATGTATGTTGGAGGCACAAGCAAACGAGAAGTGATTGCAAGTATGAAAATGAAGAAAGCGAAAACGCTGTTGAATACAAACAGAGGGGAGGAGGAATGCGAATGAATCATACAGAAAAAACAATACCTGTTTGGAAGAAATATTCTTTAAATGTTTCCGAAGCAGCAGAATATTACGGAATTGGAGAAAAGAGATTGAGACAAATCGCAGGTGAAAATGAGGGAGCGGATTTCATTTTGGAAGTAGGTTCTCATATTCGATTCAAAAGGAAATTGTTTGAAGATTATCTGGATACAGCCAGCACAGTTTAAGTGACAGAATAGAAGAAATAGTAATGAAAATAATGTTCATTTTATCTTAGCGAAGGAAAGGTCTTGTGGTATAATGAATAAACCGAGACGGTCTTCCAAGTTAAATGAACATTTGATGAAGGAGACTAAAATATTATGAGTGAAAAAAGGAGAGATCATAGAGGACGTATATTACACAATGGAGAAATACAGTTATCTGATGGCAGATATCGATTTAAGTATGTCGATGAGATGGGAAAGGAGCGCTGCGTATATAGCTGGCGCTTAGACCATAACGATGCAACTCCGAAAGGAAAGCGCCGTACTTTGTCGCTTCGGGAGATGGAGAAGAAAATCCAGGCGGACCATTTTGAGCAGATTGCAACAAATGGCGGAAATATGACGGTACTGGAACTGGTTGAAAAATATACATCAACAAAAACCGGTGTCAGACCTACTACAGTTGCAGGATACGGAACAGTTATCAATTTATTGAAGAAAGATACCTATGACTGCAGATGTAGAGGAATGTTTTCGGAAAATAATAGAAAAACGAAACCCGCCCAAAGCAGAGCCTATGGTAGAGGGAAAAAGTGGATTTTTATACTTTGATAAAAATGGAAGTATCTGTTATTCTCTGCACTGGGAGCATTACTTTCAACATATCATTCAGAAATATAATAATACTTACAAAGCGCAGATGACTGTTATCACACCACATGTATGTCGGCACACCTATTGCTCAAACATGGCAAAATCCGGAATAAATCCAAAAGCATTGCAATATTTGATAGTGCACTCAGACATCAGCGTAGAATTTGATCCCAGGGAAGCAATTTTACACCATGAGGAAGGAATAGATGTAATTCCATCTAATAAACTTCTTTCAGGAATGGACATGTCATTATTTACGGTAGAGGACAGAGAAAAAGTCTTAAAAGAATATCTGGAACTTTTGGAAAATGATTATGACTATATCCTGATTGATTGTATGCCCTCGTTGGGAATGATGACAATTAATGCGTTAAGTGCAGCTGATAGCGTTTTGATTCCGGTGCAGCCTCAATACTATGCGGCAGATGGTCTCATGGAATTACTGAAAGTTGTGAAAGGCATTCATCAGAGATTTAATCCTGATTTACAGATTGAAGGTTTATATTATTTTTACTGTTGAACAGGTTATTCAGTATATGAATTGTGGAAGAGATAAAGCAATGAAAACGCTTGCAGAACTGGATACCAAAAAGGGAATCGGATTAATTGAAAGAGTCAAACAAGGATTTGGTAAACCGGATATTATTTATGTAAAGAACTTTATTTTAAGGACATCAAAAGATGTTAAAAACAATGATGAATCCGAAGAGAGTATTCAACAAAATCGAGAGGTCGAAGAAGTCGACTTATCGGAGTCGGAAAAATCGACTTATCGTGGTCGGAAAAATCGACTTCAAGGGGTCGGAAAAACCGACTTCAAGAGGTCGGAAAATACGACTTATCGTGGTCGAAAAATCAGAACTACAGAAGTCGGAAAAACCGACCCTAATAATACTAATTATAATTATACTGATATTAGTAATACTGACAGAAGTAATACTGATCTTATCAATCTTTCAGATTCTTCCGAACAGCAGTCAATGGATTTGATGGAAGAGATGGAGTTATTCCAGATGAATACTGCACTTGTAAAAAGAAATATTGAATATGACTGTCTTGTACAACGATGCAGACTGGGGGAACAGCAACAGTTGGATGAAATTGTGGCACTAATTGTGGAAACAATCAGCATAGAACGGGAGAATATTACGATCAGTGGAGTGAAATACCCATATCAGTTCGTAAAAAGCAGATTATTGTTGCTGGAAGAAAGCCACATAGAGTATGTACTTGACTGTCTGCATGAGAATACCAGGGAAGTAAAGAACATAAAAGCGTACTTGCTTACCTGTCTTATGAATTCAATAACGACAATAGGCAATTATTACCAGGCAAAAGTAAATCATGATATGTACGGAGGTGGCATATGAGAGGAAAAGAAATTATAACAAAATTGATAATTCCTGGTGCAATAGCTATGATTATCTGCTTAATTGTTCACCCTATGTGCATGAATGGTGAAATATTAGACTGGAGAAAATTATTGCTTTTTGTGGGAATACCTTTCGGAATCCAGAAAATGTTTTTGTTGGTCGTTCCAAGAAATGTGGGGACAGGGGAAATGCTTGGTTTGGTGGTACTTAAACTGATGGTAGGAAGTTTGATTGGAATAGGGGTTCTTGCCTGGAGATTATTAGCTGTAGCAGGCATTTTGCTAAAAAACGGCATTTCTGGAATTATATGGATCATAAAAAGACTGAAAGAAATGGTGATCAAAAATGAGCGAAAAGCAACTGGAAAAATTGTATTATAGCATTTATCCAATGAATCAATGTGAGACACAAAGTAAAAGTTATGAAGAGACAAAGGAACTGTGTGAAACATTAGAAAAGGAAATGATAAGTCTAATGAGTCCGGATCTGCAGGCAATGTTTGAGGATTACAAGGAATATACTTTAAATCTTAAACAAACAGAACAGAGAGACGCTTACATAGATGGATTAGCGTTTGGGATTCGCACAATTTCGGAAGCCTTTTTACATGAGAACAAAAATAGAATATGGTGATTGAAAAAGCAGTCTGTCAAGGCTGCTTTTTCTGTACCGCTTACATAGGAGAATGAGATGTGATTGATTTGATAATTATTATTATGGCAGGAATAGTGCTTTTGTTTTTGCTGTCTTGTTGCTTTATGGTTGCAAGGCTATTGGATGAGGAAATATCTATGTATGGATATGAAGGAAAAGAAAACTGGGAAAGGGAACAACTTCCCGACAAATTGTCGAGAAGTTCAACAGATAATTTTATGATTACGATTGATTTTTCGCCCTTACTCATAAAAAAATAATCTGCCGGACGACGGCAAAAGAAAAAAAGCCGTCGTAAAGCAGATCTATTAACGCGCCTATGCTATCTTCCGGCGGCTTTGAAAAAACAGAGCCGCCGTTTCTTTTTGCGAAAAGCAGAAACCCGACGACCTAACACCGTGTAAATCCACGGCGGCATATAGGAGGATTGCCGCCGTGTCTATGCTTGCCTTTTTTCACAGTACCCATGACCTGCACCAGCTAAAAAAAGTCTGTTCCCAGCAGCGGAGCAATGCGGTCAGAAGTATGCACTATACCATGTAACTAAACAGCAAAATATACTCTATTACGCTCGTATGGCTTTATGCCGTCCGGGCGCTTTTTTGTCCCTGTGGAGCCGGAACATCGGGTCAGCATGGCTCGAACTTTATCCCCGGTGCCGCTCCCCGCCGCCCCATTCAGATTTACCCAAAAAATCTGAATGGAGGAAAGGCAGATGGAAGTTACCATCAATTATAACGGACAAGCTGTGGCCGTGGAGGTTACGCTGGAAGTCTATGAATTTCTTGACCGGGCCGATCATAAAACGGAGAACCTGTTCCATGAACAGCGGCGGCATTGGGATGGCCGGGAGTTTGACGAGTACATCATTACCACCGAGGGCGTAGGGGGCTACGGCGAAACGCCGGAGGAATACCTTTGCCGCATGGAAACGCTGCATGAGCTGATGGCTGTTCTGGACACCTGTACCGAGGCCCAGCGCCGCCGGTTCCTGCTCTATGCGCTTGACGGGCTGAGCCTTGCAGAGATCGGTGTGCTGTGCGGCTGCTCCAAAGTGGCTGTTTATCAAAGTGTGGAAGCGGTCAGAAAAAAATTTATAAATTTCTTTGAGAACAGGCTTAACGAATGACCTGTTTTCTGGCTACCAAGTGAAAGGGATCATTTCCCTTATCTCAGCGAGGGGCGGACAGCGGACGAGCTGCCCGCCTCTCCAATTTTCAGGAGGTAAGCCTATGAAAACAATCAATCTGCGGTGGATGTATCCCCACTACCGGCATGACGAGTTTGTGGATGTTACGGACAAGGTATGGGCAGCGATGTATCAGGCCCAGCGGGAGATGGAGAACTATGAGCGTCGGAAAGTCTACCACCGCGCCTACTACTCTCTGGACGCATACAGCTGGCTGGAAAATTACGCACTGGAACACAGCAGATCGCCGGAAGATATTTTGCTGGAACGAGAAGAAATGACCACCCGCCTGCACCTGATTGCAGCTCTGCCTGCGGCTCTGGCTCATGCCACTCCGACACAGGCCCGCCGTGTTCACGCCTACTACATTGCCGGTATCAAGCAGCCGGAAATCGCCCGGAGAGAGGGTATCCATAGCAGTAAGGTCAGCGTTGCCATCCACCGGGGGCTGCGGAATATGCGCCGCTGCTATGATGACCTTTTTCAAACAGAGTGAGGGCGTGCCTATGCAGACCATCAATCTCAAACAATATTATCCATTTTGCAAAGAGGACATTTTTGTGGAGGTGTCCGATGAGATCGTCGAAGCATTTCTTCTGGATAAGAGGGCCGAGGCCGCCAGAGATCGCAAGATGTTCCGGTATAAGGCGTTTTATTCCCTTGATTGTAACGATGGAATCGAAAATGCCGCCATCGGCTGGGCGCAGCCATCGCCGGAGGACTACCTGATAGAAAAAGAAGAATTAGCCGAATACGAAGAACTGATACGGCGATTGTACGAAGCCATTTCTTCCCTGCCGCCTATGCAGGCTCGCCGTGTCCACGCCCGCTATATGCTGGGTATGAAAGTGAAAGATATTGCCGCAATGGAGGGTATCACACCATCACAGGCGGGAAAATCCATCCACGCTGCACTGCGGAGGCTGCGCCGGTACTTTGCGCGTCAGAAATGGACGGTCAATCTATGAGTATTTCCAAAGAAAAGAGGTGCCTGACATGAACGAAAAAATTACAGCCCACCCCCAAAAAGAAGAACGGGAGAAAGTCCTGAAGGAGATCCGGCAGCTTGAAAACCGCAAGAAGATTTTAGAGAACAAGCAGCGGAATGAAGAACGCAGGGGTCGTACCCGCCGCCTGATTGAGCGCGGAGCCGTTTTGGAGGGGATTTTCCCGCTGGCTCCCGACCTTTCCGGCGCGGAGGTCAAAACATTTCTGATTGCCCTGTCCCATCTTCCGGGGGCTGCGGAATTGACTGCAAACCTGCCAAAATCCGGGGACACGCCATAAGTCCCTTGTTTACAAGGGCACGCCATAAGTCCCTTGTTTACAAGGGCGCACTTATACACCGTCGCCGGTGCTGTGCGCCCTGCCGGGGGCGTTGCGTACTTCGTCCGCGATGGGAAGCTACGCTCCCCAAACCCCTTGTGCGCTCTGCGCAGCCAAACACCCGCTTTGCGTTTGTCCGGCTCCACAGAGCCTGTTATCCACTCACTGAAAGGAGGTGTTCCCCATAGATTTCTGTCATATCCCCGTCAGTATCATCAAGCGCAGCGAGGGCCGTTCCGCTGTTGCCGCAGCCGCCTACCGCAGCGGAACAAAGCTGACGAATGAATGGGACGGCCTTACCCACGATTACACCCGCAAGGGCGGCGTTGTCCATGTGGAGATCATGCTGCCCGCCCACGCCCCGCCGGAATTTGCAGACCGCTCCACCCTTTGGAACAGTGTGGAGCAGATCGAGAAAGCCAGGGACAGCCAGCTTGCCCGCGAGATCGAGGCGGCTTTGCCCCGCGAACTGTCCAGGGAACAGCAGCTTGCCCTTGTGCGTGCCTATGTGAAGGACAACTTTGTGGACAAGGGGATGTGCGCTGATTTTTCCATCCATGACAAGGGAACCGGCAACCCCCATGTCCATATCATGCTGACCGTCCGGCCCTTAAAAGAAAACGGCGCATGGGGCGCGAAGTGCCGCAAGGCATACGACCTGGACGAAAACGGCCAGCGCATCCCGGACGAGAGAGGCGGCTGGAAGAACCACCGGGAGGACACCACTGACTGGAACGACAAAGGGAATGTGGAGATTTGGCGAGCAGCATGGGCGGCTTATATCAACCGGGCATTGGAGGCGGCCGGTCAGCCTGCCTTGGTAGACCACCGCAGCTACAAGCGACAGGGCATTGATAAAATCCCCTCTGTCCACCTGGGGCCAGCGGCCAGCCAGATGGAGAAGCGCGGCATCCGCACCGACAAGGGGGAAGTCAACCGGCAGATCGCCGCCGACAACAAGCTGCTGAAAGAAATCAAGGCCCGCATTACCCGCCTCTACAACTGGTCGAAGGCCGAGGCCGAGAAGCCGGAGGGCCAGCAGCCCAGCATGATTGACTTGTGGGAGGCCCAGCAGCAGCTCAAGCGGCCCGACACCCGCACCGGCAAAATCCGGGCTTTACAGGAGAGCGCCGCCCTGTTCAGCTTTTTGCAGGCAAACGGCATCCAATGCATGCAGCAGCTCCATGAAAAAATCGCAGATATGAACACCCGTTACTATGACCTGCGGCGAGAGATCGTCAAGGCTGAGCGCCGGATCGCTGTCCTCACCGAGCGCGGGGAGATGTGGGCGCAGTACAACGAGTATAAGACTGTCCACAAGCAGCTTGCCAGGGTAAAGCCGGAGAAGCGGGAACTGTTCGAGCAGCGCCACAGCCGGGAACTGACCCTGTATGATGCAGCAGCCCGGTATCTGAAAGAACTGAAAGACAGCGGCGAGGGGATAACCCCGAAGGCATGGCAGCGGGAGATCGACCAGCTGACTGCCGGAAAGCAGACGGATACGCTTGCCATGAAATCCATGAGGGAGGATTTGAAATCAGTGGAACGGCTCCGCAAAACCGCCGAGCAGCTGTCCCGACAGGAAAGGGACAAGTCTCACGACCGTGGGCTGGAGCGGTAAAGGCTACCGCGTTTTGGCGTACCCCTGTCAAGTGTGTCGCGTTTCACGACATACCTTTGCATACAGAAAAACCGCCGTACAGGTTTCCCCATACGGCGGCAGACTGTTTATTTGCCGAACAAGTCGCTGTGTGTGCCGGTGCGGGCCAGCGTCAGCACCAGAACATCATCCTCTATGCGATAGATAAGCAGCCAGTCCGGGAGAATATGACATTCCCGATGACCTGCCCAATCGCCGGACAGGTCATGGTCGCGGTTCTTATCCGGCAGCGGTTCGCCCATTGCCAGCAATGCTACGACCTGCTCCAGCAGCTCGATCTTCAAGCCACGCTTGATGGCTCGTTTGTAGTCTTTTTTGAAACTGGTCGTGTACTTGACGGTATATTTGGTTTCTTTCATCTTTTCAGGTCAGCAAACAACTCGTCAAGGTCATTATAGCCCTTTACAGACGGGTCTTTTGCAATCCTTTCCGCTTCCAGCATGGCAGCAACCGTTTCTTTGTTCGGCTGTTCCAGCCTTACCTCAAAGGGAATACCGCCTTCACGAAGCGACTGGCGCACAAAGATGTTAAACGCCGTAGTCAGGTTCATGCCAAGTTCCGTAAACAGTGCGTCCGCCTGCGCTTTCAAATCTGCGTCCATGCGGATACTGATGTTTGTGGTATTTCCAGCCATACGATCAACCCCTTTCTGCTGGCAATTATAGTATATGCCATTTGCACGAAGAAAACAATACTTTGCACGAATATTTAACAATAAATTCATTCAAGGAGGTTAGCTGCACTATGAAAGAAATCATTTATGAAGAACAACAAGACTGAACCTATCCCCGTCATGGATTACCGCCAGTACCGCAGAGCGCGGAGGCTGGTGCATGAGTGCTGCAACTACATCGACGGAAACTGTATCGCTCTGGACGATGGGGAGGAATGTGTTTGTGTCCAGTCTATTTCCTACTCCCTGTTGTGCAGGTGGTTTCGGGCGGCGGTATTACCGCAGGATAAGGAACTGGAAACGGCGCTGTTCCACCGGCTGAATGCTAAGAAATGCTCCGTATGTAGGGCGCTGTTTACCCCCGGTTCCAACCGGGCCAAATACTGCCCGGAATGTGCCGCACGCATGAAGCGGATCAACGCCGCAAAGCGCAAGCGGAAACAACGGGAGAAATGTCACGCTTTAGGGGCTGAAAAACCCTTGTAAATCAAGGCTTTCTTCGGGGGTGTCAAAGGCAGTCTGATAGATTTATCCTCTGCCCCCTAAAATAGCCTTAAAATGCGTACAGAATCCCAAGAGAACCCCAAGGAGGAACCCTATGTCAGACAATCGAAAATATTATTACCTGAAACTCAAAGAAAACTATTTTGATGATGATTCCATCGTGCTGCTGGAAAGTATGCAGGACGGTGTGCTGTATTCCAACATTCTGCTCAAGCTGTATCTGAAATCGCTGAAACATGGCGGGCGGCTCCAGCTTGACGAGGACATCCCTTACACGGCGCAGATGATCGCCACCATTACCCGCCAGCAGATCGGCACTGTTGAGAGAGCCTTGCAGATCTTTTTGAAGCTGGGTCTTGTGGAAGTGCTGGACAGCGGCACATTCTACATGAGCAACATCGAACTTTTAATCGGCCAGTCCTCTACCGAGGCTGAGCGAAAGCGGGCTGCGAGGCTCCAAAACAAGGCTCTTTCTGCGCTCCGGATAAGTGGCGGACATTTGTCCGACATTCGTCCACCAGAGATAGAGATAGAGTTAGAGAAAGAGATAGAGATAAAGAGAGAGATAGAGAAGGTACGCCCTGAAACGGGGCACCCTTCCCACACTTATGGCCATTACCAGAATGTTTTCCTGACGGACGGGGAACTGGCAGACTTACAGGCCAGCTTTCCCACTGTATGGGGCCAGTACATCGAAAAGCTGTCCGAGTACATGGCTTCTACCGGCAAGCGTTATCAGAGCCATGTCGCCACCATCCGGCGCTGGGCCGGTGAGGACGCGAAGAAAGCAGCCCCGCCCTCTCGCAACCGGGATTACAGCGTAAAGGAGGATGAAACCGTATGATTGAGATTACCGCAGAAATCCGGGCGCTGATTGACAAGGCAGCCGCCGGTGTGGAACTGGCTGAGGACGAGTATATAGACCTGTCAGACGGTCTCATCCACTGTAAGAAATGCGGCGGCCAGAGGCAGACCGTTGTGCCATGCTTCGGGAAATCCGGCTACTTTATGCCGCGCTGCATCTGCCAGTGCCAGCGGGAGGCTGAGGAGCAGCGCAAGGCTGCTGAAGAACGGCAGCGCCGCATGGAGCGTATCAAACGCCGAAAGGCACAGGGTTTGCAAGACCGTTATCTGTACGACTACACATTTTCCAATGACAACGGCCAAAATCCCCTGATGGACAAGGCCCGCGCCTATGTGGAGAACTGGAAGGAGGCATACAGGAACAACACCGGCCTGCTGTTGTTTGGGGATGTGGGAACCGGCAAGTCCTTTTTCGCCGGTTGTATCGCCAACGCCCTGCTTGACCGGGATGTGCCGGTGCTGATGACGAACTTTCCTACCATCCTGAACCGCCTGACCGGGATGTTCTCTGAGGACAGGTCGGAGTTTATTGCCAGCTTTGATGAGTATGACTTGCTTATCATTGACGATCTGGGTGTAGAGCGCAGTACCGAATATGCTATGGAGCAGATGTTTTTTGTCATCGACAGCCGCTATCGCAGCCGCAGACCCATGATTATCACAACAAACTTGAAACTGTCCGAGTTGAAAAACCCGCCTGATCTGGCTCACGCCCGTATCTATGACCGTATTCTGGAACGGTGTGCGCCGATTCTCTTTGACGGGAAGAATTTCCGGGAAGAAAATGCCGGTGCTACCCGACAGGCAGCAAAAGACATTGTAAACAGTAAGCACGATTGATTTTTTACCGGGCGGCACAGACCCGTTCGGAGAAAGGAGCGCCATGAACAAAGAACCCCGTACTATGCAGGTGGCAGACGCCGCTACTGCGTCCAGAGCGCCGGAAAACACGCCAGCGATGGTAAAGAAAATCGGCAAGACGACCTACAAGGTTCATGTCCATTTCAGCAATACCAGCACAGAAACCATGAGCGATAAAATCAAGCGTATGCTCAAAAATGAAATTCAGCAGATGTGACAGACTGATAAACGAAGCCGCCTTGTGCTAAACTGATGATGGTACACACCAAAATTTTTGTCAAGGAGGACACGAAAATGCTTTACACAGAAAAAGAGAAACATGAAATTGAGCGAGTAAAGGAGGCCTTTGCGGAACATCTGCGGCAAAGCCCTGATTTTGAACTGCTCTGGTCGGATAAGGTGGGCTATGTCTGGCTGACGATTGGCGTAAATCCGCTTTATGTGGATACCGGTATCAGGATATGGACACCTGCTGGGCTACCAGCCCCACAATAGGCCCGCCGATGATCTGCCCGAAAGAGTCCAGCTGTCCGCTGGTGGAAAAGACTGTGGCGCGCATTTTCTCATCCACATGGTCGTTCATCCAGGCGGCCAGCACAGGCTCCTTGATGGTGCGCATAAGCCCCGCCAGCAGGAACACCAACAACATGAACCAAAAGCTCCGCCCCACCGCGAAGAGAACCAGGCACAGGATATACCCGGCGCTGGTGGACATGACCACACTGGTTCGGCTGACAGTCCCTTTTTTCTCCATGCGGGCGATGAGCAACTGAGAAGCCAGAATACCTAAGCCGTTGCCGATAAGACTGATAACACCGAACCAAGTGACGCTGTTCAGCGGCCCGATAACGGGTATTACCGTGTCATCCAGAAAATGAGCGGTGGAGAGCCGGTCAAAGCCTTCACTGGCAAGTCCCCCGCATAGTGTGATTGCTAAGAGCGCCAGCAACACAGGTGCGCCTTTCACAAAGCCCAGGTTGAGCTTGAACAGGCAGACAAAGTCTTTAAGCAAGCCCTGCCGTTCCTCAATAGCAGGGGAGAAGTTGGTTTCTGGCATGATGCGAACCATCACCAGCCCCAACAACAAGCACAAACTGCCCCCCAAGATGACAGGCATTTGCAGGTTTATGTTTCCCAGCAGTGTGCCCAGCACCACGCCCAGAACGCCGCCGATTTGCCCCATTTGACTGCCCCGCAGGAACACCTTGTCTATGGGTTTGTCCTCTTCCTCCGAGGCAATCCACGCCTCCAGAGCGCCGGTGATGAAGGTATCACCGCAACCCCAGACAACCTGGGCCAGCAGAACCGGCGCGAACCACGGTAGCGCACCCTCCATCAGAAAGCCCAGGCCGTAGAGGAACATTCCAATCAGCACCGAGCGCCGACGGCTATACAAATCCGCCACCACACCGGTGGGTATCTCGAACAGAAAGCAGGAGGTCTCCAGAACCGTCCCTACCAGGACAAGCTGGAAAGCATCCAGCTGCACCACCTCCAGGTGGTACACGATGGAAAGCACTGTGGACATAGAAACCGCCAGGGAACAGACAAATCGGAACAGCAGGTAGACAGAATATGCCTTTGAATTTTTAGCAAACATGAAGTTACATCCTCCTAGTATAATAATGGTGTAGTCAAGAACGACTACTGGTTAATAGTTACAAAGTCCAATCTAATAAATCTATATAGATATAACGGAAGGAGGAGTTCCCCCTCCATCAGAAGTTATAGGACATATTTACCGTGTCTGAGGTTTCCTTAATGCACCAGACAAAATATAGAGGTATAATCACTGAAGGCAGGATCATTGACGTTTCCTCCTTGGGAGCCGGCCTTCTGGCTGGCGATACCTCTTAGAAAGTCTGTCAATCCTTTCGGTGGTGATTTATGTTTTGGCTGGTTGGGAAGCCTCAGGCTATACCTGTATAAGCCGCTAGGTTGTGTATCCACCCTTTGGAATTGGATGCCTGCCGGAAAGGATATTACTATGCACTATCAAAAAGTACTCAAGATGCCTGAAAGCATCCCCTATCTCTCTGTCGGGTTTGATGTCGGCGCAGACTTCACCTGGATGTCTATCATGCTCCCCAATGGCATCCTCATCGGTAAGCCTTTTAAGATCATTCATTCTGATCCGCAGTCCCGTGAGCTTGCCATCTCAAAAATAAAGGAAGCCCAGGAGATGTATTCTCTTGAAAGCCGCTGCTTCCTTGAATCCACCGGGATCTACCACATCCCACTCCTGTGCTTCCTTCGTGATAAGGGTTTTGACTGCGCCGTCATTAATCCTATCATTACTAAGAATAGCACAAATATGAACGTCAGGAAACTGCATAATGATAAATTTGATTCAAAAAAAGCTGCTAAAGTCGGCCTGGATGCCTCCCTTAAGGCTTCCATTGTCCCGGATGACGCAATCATTGACCTGCGCAATCTCGTGCGTGACTACTATTATTTCAAGGACCTGCAATCCGCCATCGTATTGAAGCTTCATGCGGAACTCAACTTGAATTTATTTTAAGCTATCACGTTTTACCTTCTTAAGCCTTACTATCATTACCATAGGAATTTCTTTGTTGGTTTTAAAACATTCTTCATAAAATCCATCAATGACAAATCCAGCTCTAAAACAAAGGTTAAAAATATCTTGTATGGAACGATGATAATAAATCTGCTCTTTCGGTTGCCCTTCAATCGCTATATCATAGTAACTGTGCGGTGTCATATATTTTTCAGTCAACGTGACAAAACAAGGGTGTTGCGTTGCAAAGACAAAAATTCCGCTTTCCTGCAACAGTTCATAAACAGCCATAAGAAGTGGTTCAATATCCGTAATATCCATAATTGCCATATTAGAAACTGCTTTCGTAAAGGCTCGATTTCTTTTTAATTCTAATATACTTTTTCTATCGGTCGCATCCGCCACACAAAATTCAATTTGTTTTGCATATTGTGATTGCCGTCTTTTAGCCAATTCTATCATTTTTTTGCTGTAATCAAAAGCGACAACCGAAGCGCCTCTTTGTGCAAGATACGAAGAATAATTTCCATTGCCACACGCAATATCCAAAATGTAATCCGCAGGATTAGGAGATAGAAGTTCCGTTACTTTGGGACGCACTACCTCTCTGTGAAATTCATTAGATTCGTCACCCATTGCATTATCCCAAAATTGTGCGTTCTCCTCCCAGATTTTTTTACTTTCCTCTGTTCCCATGTTCTCTCCCACTCCCCAAATTTGCTTTTTTGCTTCCATTAAATCTTCCTTACTATATTCCATTGTTACCCTCCATAACTTCTGATTGTTGCCGTCTTGACGATTATGTATCTTTACATTACCTTCTGAAACATATGGCGCACCTTGTCCAGGCGGCTGTTTGGACGGCGGGGCTGGATGACCGGCTGACCGACAGCGGCCTGATATCCTTTCAGCTCTGTAAGGCATACGCTCCGCCCGTTGGTGTAAAAGGCCAGATCAGTACGGTATGCCTGTATACAGCGGGCGGGAATCTCGCCAGTAAAGACAACTTCATCCTTTTTTACCTGGGCCGTTTCGATGGTGGCACAGTATTTCGGTGCATCATGATAAGCCCTGGAAAGGTATTCCTGGGGCGCATAGAGGATGAAGGAGAGATAAGGTTCCAGCAGCTGCGTCCCCGATTCCTTCAATGCCTGTTCCAATACAATCGGGGCCAATGAGCGGAAGTCCGCCGGCGTGCTGACCGGACTGTAATAAAGCCCGTATTCAAAGCAAATCTTACAGTCCGTTACGTTCCAGCCGAACAAGCCCTGCTCCAGCCCGTAACGGATACCATCCCTGACAGCGTTTTGAAAACTCTGGTTCAAGTATCCCAGCGAAACCCGGCTCTCGTATTGTACACCGGAGCCAAGCGAGAGTGGTGTAACAGACAGTCCTATGGATGCCCAAAACGGGTTGGGCGGCACCTCGATATGGATGGTGTGGCTGGCTGCTTTGAGCGGCCGCTCCATATAAATGACGGAGGGTTCCTTTACCACTGTTTCAAGCTTGTATTTTTCCGACAGCAAAGCGGAAACAACCTCCAACTGCACCCGGCCCAAAAAAGAAAGAATGATCTCATGGGTGATGGAATCCACTTCGCAACGCAAAAGCGGGTCAGTATCCGCAAGTTGCGTAAGAGCGTCCAGCAGCCGTTCTCTTTGCGCTGCCGTTTTCGGCGCAATCGTCGTCCGCAGCATGGGGAGGGGGTCCTCGCGCCACCTTTTACGAGGGAGCCGGGTTTGGTCCCCTAATACATCGTTTAACCTCACGCTGTCGCTGGGAAGGATAACAATTTCACCCTGATAAGCGGTGTCTGTCCGAACAATTTCCCCTTTGGATGGAATACGCATCTCTGTGATTTTCAGCTTTTCTCTCCCGGCCAGGGCCACCGTATCCCGCAGGCGCAGCGTTCCGCTGTATAACCGTAGATAGACACGCCGCTGGCCGCAATCGGTGTACTCAACCTTGAAAACGCTGCCGCATAGGGCGGCGCCCCCCTGTTCCCCAATCGGTTGGAACAGCCCTGTCACCGCATCCATCAACGGTTGAATGCCAAGGCCATTTTTGGCGCTGCCATGATAGACTGGGAACAGGGAGGCGTCTTGAACCCGCTGCTGTTCCTCCCGCGCAAGTTTTTCCCGGCTGATTGGTTCTCCTGCGATATACTTTTCCAATAATTCATCGTTATTTTCGATGACCGCATCCCATGCTTCTATGTCGGTATTTTCCTCCAGGACTATTTCCGGGGACAGCGACACCGTCTGCTTGATGATAATATCGGCGGAGAGCTTATCCCGAACAGACTGAACCACGCTCTGCAAATCAACGCCAGCCTGGTCGATCTTGTTGATAAAGATAACGGTGGGAATGTTCATTTTCCGCAGGGCATGGAACAGAATACGGGTCTGGGCCTGCACGCCATCTTTAGCGGAGATCACCAAGATGGCCCCATCTAAAACAGCCAAAGAGCGGTACACCTCCGCCAAAAAATCCATGTGGCCGGGCGTATCCACAATGTTAACTTTACATCTGTGCCACTGGAAGGAAGTGACTGCCGCTTGAATGGTAATCCCACGCTGCCGCTCCAAAAACATGGTGTCCGTCCTCGTTGTCCCTTTTTCGACGCTCCCCGGTTCTGAAATGGCTCCGCTGGCATATAGCAGGCTCTCCGTCAAGGTCGTCTTTCCAGCGTCTACATGGGCAAGAATTCCAATATTGATTATTTTCATGTGATTGTCCTCCCTTTACAGCCCCAAAGGGCATAAAAATCCCCAGCAGTAAAATACTTTTACCACTGGGGATTATAAGTTGCGGACATACACATATACAGCATACACCTGTTTGTGATTGCTGTTTTTGGGGATATGTCAAAATTGATAAGGCAAAAGTATTCTTAAATTGGGTACAAAAAACTAAGCCCCTACAAAAGGAGCTATCATAATCCTTTGTTCCCACTATTTGATTATAGTTTTATTTAAGAATACCTTGCCGCATATTTTTTACTCCTTTTCTGGATTAAATCATTGTATCACATCAGTTTTAATCATTGTATCACATCAGTTTTAGGAAAGCAAGTACCTAAAAGAAATTTTTCTTCCCCTTATATGTAACAATCATACCGGCTTCCTAGCGTTCAGAATGTTTTCTGCTGTCTGCTGTGGTGTTTGGTTGGAATTGTCCAACCAAAAGCCGATCCGTGGTGTTGTCTGCATTTTACTAAATACAAATTCAATGTATACAGAAAGATATAAGGAGTGGGAGGGATTCCGCCGTAGTTGGCATTGTAGGAAAATCCAAAAGTTTAGATTTTCCCACAATGCTTATCTTTTGGTCTTTGGTTCGGAATAGTGTAGTGCTGGCGGTCTATCTCTTGTTTTCGGTTGCTTGCTTCCTTACCGTACATGAGCATTCTCTTGCGGCTGCTCTTGCCCGATTGCCGGAACAGACGCAGGAAGAAATCTTTTTGTACTACTTTCAGCACTTGACGCAGAAAGAAATCGGAGAACAAAGCGGCTGGACACGCAGCACAATCGGGCGGCATATACGGCTTGCCTTGAAGCGGCTGAAAGAGGAAATGGAGGTGCTGTCCCATGAGTAACCGACTTCTCCCCTATGACACTATCATAAAGGCACATGAGGGCGACCCCATAGCGATACAAGCCGTCCTTGACCGATACGCTGGATATATCCGCTACTTCTCTAAGATGAACGGCTATTACAACTCTGATATGGAGGACTACATCAGAACAAAGCTGATTGAAAGCCTGTTCAAGTTCCGGCTTGACCGATAACATAGAAACTGAATATCCCGCCGCCCCGCAGCGGCACATGAAGCAGTAAATCCGAAAAAGATTTGCTGCTTTTTTTGCGCTCATTTTTGGCAAATTTCCAAAAGTTCCGTATTAGATAGTGAAACCAAAAAAGGCTGCCGTTTTTTTTAGACAGCGGGCAAAACGCAGCTTCCGAAACGCCTTATTGTCGGGAAAGACCGAGCCGCCGGAAAAGTTCTTGCCGGAAAGTCCGTCATTTTTGCTTTTTGCGGTGTTGTAGGGAGTAAGAGGAAGAACGCCAGCCCGCAGCCTTTTATGAAAAAGCTGGTTATAGATTTTCTGAAAAAGTGGCAGTAGGAAGTGAACGGCAGTCCGGCAGTTTCTTAGAGCAAGATTCTACCGCAGTACCAAAATTCGCTTATCGCTCATTTTGCCCCTGCGGGAATCTTGTTGGGGAGTGCCTTCCCCAAACCCTGCCATGCGGCTTACGCCGCTTAAAAATCCCTCAAAATATTTTTTCGGATTTTTCAAAAACAGTTCCGCTTCACACCCTGTTTTTCTCCTATTAGTGAGAGGACACCATACACAGAAAGGAGGTCTGTCGACCATGAAACGATACAACACACCGCACCGCAGCCGGGTAGTCAAAACACGCATGACCGAGGAAGAATACGCCGAGTTTGCAGAAAGGCTTTCTGCCTACAACATGAGCCAAGCCGAGTTTATCCGGCAAGCCATAACCGGGGCAGCCATACGCCCCATCATAACCGTTTCTCCCGTCAATGATGAGCTGCTTGCCGCTGTTGGGAAGCTGACCGCCGAATACGGCAGGATCGGCGGCAACTTAAACCAGATAGCCCGGACGCTGAACGAGTGGCACAGCCCCTACCCGCAGCTTGCCGGGGAGGTACGGGCGGCGGTTTCCGACCTTGCTGCCCTAAAGTTTGAAATCTTGCAGAAAGTGGGTGACGCTGTTGGCAACATTCAAACATATCAGCTCTAAAAATGCCGACTATGGCGCAGCGGAAGCCTACCTCACATTTGAGCATGACGAGTTTACCATGAAGCCCACCCTTGATGGAAACGGGCGGCTGATACCGAGGGAGGATTACCGCATTTCTTCCCTCAACTGCGGGGGCGAGGATTTCGCTGTTGCCTGTATGCGGGCGAATCTCCGCTATGAGAAAAATCAAAAACGGGAAGATGTGAAAAGCCACCACTATATCATCAGCTTTGACCCACGGGACGGGACAGACAACGGCTTGACCGTAGACCAGGCGCAGGAGCTGGGCGAGAAGTTCTGTAAAGAGCATTTCCCCGGACACCAAGCCCTTGTATGCACCCACCCGGACGGGCATAACCACAGCGGCAATATCCATGTGCATATCGTCATCAACTCCCTGCGAATTTATGAAGTCCCGCTTCTGCCCTACATGGACAGACCAGCCGACACAAGGGCGGGCTGCAAGCACCGCTGCACCAATGCCGCTATGGAATATTTCAAGAGTGAAGTCATGGAGATGTGCCACCGGGAGGGGCTTTACCAAATCGACCTCTTGAACGGTAGCAAGGAACGGATAACAGAACGAGAGTACTGGGCGGCAAAGAAAGGGCAGCTTGCCCTTGATAAAGAGAACGCCACCAGAGAAGCCGCCGGACAGCCGACCAAGCCCACCAAGTTTGAAACGGACAAGGCGAAGCTGCGCCGGACGATACGGCAGGCACTTTCCCAAGCTACCAGCTTTGACGAGTTTTCTTCCCTTTTGCTGCGGGAGGGCGTGACCGTCAAGGAGAGCCGAGGGCGGCTTTCCTACCTCACGCCGGACAGGACAAAGCCTATCACAGCCCGGAAGCTTGGGGACGATTTTGACAAGGCTGCTGTCCTTGCCCTGCTTACACAGAACGCCCACAGAGCCGCCAAACAGACCAAAGCCATACCCGAATACCCTGTCGCAGTTAAAAAGCCGTCACAAGGGGAAAAACCCACAAAAACCACCCCGGCAGACAACACCTTGCAGCGCATGGTTGACCGGGAAGCCAAGCGAGCCGAGGGCAAGGGCGTGGGCTATGACCGCTGGGCGGCAAAGTACAATCTAAAGCAAATGGCGGCTACCGTTACCGCCTACCAGCAGTACGGCTTTTCTTCCCCGGAGGAACTGGACGAAGCCTGCTCTGCTGCCTATGCCGCCATGCAGGAAAGCCTTACAGAGCTGAAGCAGGTGGAAAAGACGCTGGACGGGAAAAAGGAGCTGCAACGGCAGGTGCTTGCCTATTCCAAGACCCGCCCTGTCCGGGACGGGCTGAAACAGCAGAAAAACGCCAAAGCAAAAGCAGCCTACCGACAGAAGCACGAAAGCGACTTTATCATAGCAGACGCAGCCGCCCGCTATTTCAAAGAAAACGGCATTTCCAAGCTGCCGGGCTATAAAGCCCTGCAAGCCGAGATTGAAAGCCTTATCCAAGAGAAAAACAGCGGCTACAACGATTACCGGGCAAAACGGGAGGAATACCGCCGCTTACAGACTGTCAAGGGCAATATCGACCAGATTTTACGCAGGGAACGCAAGCCTGTGAAAAAGCAGGAACAGGAGCGATAAAAACCGCCCCCAAATGTACCCGAACCCATACAGAACAAGGGGGCTGCCCCGTACCCTATCCGCAATACCAAAGGATTTTTTAACGGGCTTACAGGGCAGAAAAACCCCGAAAATGATACCGAGATGATACAGAATTACCGCCGATACCGTCACACCAGCGGAAACGGCAGAAAGGAGCGCACCCATGCCAAGAATGAGCAAGAAACGGCGGCTGGAATGGTCTTTTTTCCTGCGGCAAGTGAAAGTCGGGAATACCACCTGCGACCGTATCACATACAACGACCTCTGCCGGGGCTGTACCCATAGCTGCAAGCAGAGCTTCCGGGCGGTTATCATACTCTGCCCCCGCTACTACTCCAAACGCCGGAAAAAGGAGGACAGGGACAATGGCAGATAACCGCAAGTATTACTACCTCAAGCTGAAAGAGAACTTTTTTGACAGCGACTCCATTGTGCTGCTGGAAGATATGAAAGACGGGATTTTATATTCCAATATCCTCTTGAAGCTGTACTTAAAATCGCTGAAAAACGGCGGGAAGTTGCAGCTTGACGAGCATATCCCCTACACAGCGCAGATGATAGCGACACTGACCCGCCACCAGATAGGGACGGTTGAAAGGGCTTTAGAGATTTTCCGGCAGTTGGGGCTTGTGGAGCAGCTTGACAGCGGGGCTTTTTATATGACCGATATTGAGCTGATGATAGGACAGTCCTCTACCGAAGCCGAGCGAAAACGGGCTGCAAGGCTGGAAAACAAGGCACTTTTACCGTCTCGGACAAAAGGCGGACATTTGTCCGACATTCGTCCACCAGAGATAGAGATAGAGTTAGAGAAAGAGATAGAGATA